>CAXMLS010000706.1:0-4657 GCA_964194235.1 uncultured bacterium
ATATAGTATAATCCCGAATGATCGCCGCGCTTCACGCGAATCTTGCCCTTCCAAGCCGCCCCCCAATACCTATCTCCTTTAGCACCAGTCCTTTACGAACTCTTTCGCACTTTCTGCCAGCGTCGCGCTTTGTTTTCAACACATTATGGACTCTTTGCGCAAAAAACACCCGGGTGGGGGTACACTCGTGCCCATCGGGAAGACCTTGGGAGTGGGGAAGTGACCGGCATCCCGCAGGAATCACTCTGCGGCACAAATCAAAATCGAGCGCGTTTCGCCATTCGAGATTTGCCAAATAACCTAGCGCGTGCATCATAAAGTATCGAGTATGTTCCTGTACGTTTAATACGGAGAAAAAATGACCGACGCAGCTCAACAAGTGGCAAAAGATACTCAGAAACCGCAGACCTTCGTGGCGAAAGCGTTCGCAGCGCAATCCGCCACGTCCGGCTTGGCGCCCTATAGCTTCCAACGCCGCTCCCCCCGCCCTCAGGATGTGCAAATCGAGATCCTTTATTGTGGCGTGTGCCATTCGGACCTGCATCAGGTGCGAAATGAGTGGCAAACGTTCATGCCCACCACTTATCTGTGCGTGCCCGGGCATGAAATTGTCGGCCGCGTCGTAAAGACCGGTAGCGCCGTGAAAAAACTGAAGGAAGGCGATATCGCGGCGGTCGGTTGCATGGTCGATTCCTGCAGAAAGTGCGTCAATTGCCTCGCCGGGGAAGAGCAGTATTGCCAGAACGGCATGACTTTAACGTACAACGGCGAGGACAAGATTCTCGGCGGGGTTACGTATGGCGGCTACTCGGACAGTATCGTTGTAGATCAGAACTATGTCTTGCGCGTTCCGAACGGATTAGATCCCGCTGGTACCGCGCCGCTACTCTGCGCGGGCATCACCACGTATTCGCCGCTGCATCATTGGAAGGTCGGCAAGGGGCAAAAAGTCGGGATCGTAGGGCTCGGTGGTCTTGGGCACATGGGGGTAAAGTTCGCCAAAGCGTTGGGAGCGCATGTCGTGTTATTCACAACTTCTCCCAACAAAACCGCGGACGCCATTCGCCTCGGCGCTTCCGAAGTGATCATATCGAAAAACGAAGCCGAGATGCAGAAACACGCCTCCAGTTTCGATTTCATTCTCGATTGCGTTTCCGCGGACCATGACCTGAACGCGTACCTGCAATTGTTGAAACTGGACGGCACCATGACGCTGGTCGGCGCGCCGGAAAAACCATTGGCGGTGGCTGCCTTCAGCTTGCTGATGAATCGCCGCAGCCTCTCGGGATCCGGCATCGGCGGAATTCGCGAAACGCAAGAGATGCTCGATTTTTGCGCCGATAAAGGAATCACCGCGGACATTGAAATGATTAAAATTCAACAGGTCAATGAAGCGTATGAACGGTTGCTCAAGAGTGACGTGAAATACCGCTTCGTCATCGACATGGCGTCGCTGGCCTAGGCGCCAAGAGGACTGCAAATCTCGACGCTGGATTGATTTGAAGTAAAGACCTGCGCGGATGAGTGGTGCCGGGGGCCAGAATCGAACTGGCTACGCCCGCCTTTTCAGGGCGGCGCTCTACCACTGAGCTACCCCGGCACTGAACAAATTCTAGAGTCGGCGTGTGGTTGTGTCAAATGATCGCACGAAAATTCGCTGCGGCTGGAGAGGGAACCAAGCCATATCTGCCAGAGTAAGTTCGTCAGTGATCGATTATTCCTGCGCGGATTCGTCGAATTCGCGCATCCACGCGCGGTTCTTCAACACTTCGCGGGGCTTGGTGCCTTCGGGCGGTCCGACGATGCCGTCCTTTTCCATCAAGTCGATCAAGCGGGCGGCGCGGCCATAGCCGATGCGTAGGCGGCGCTGCAACGTGGATGTGGACGCGCGGCCTGCATCGCAAACCACGCGCACGGCGTCTTGGTAAAGATCGTCGTCGACTTCTTCTCCTCCAGCCGTTTCTCCCGCGCCCGACGAAGTCTCCACTTTTCCGTTTTCATCTTTCGGCGCTTCCAGGAGTTGCTCGTTGTACTTCGCCTGCGCCTGCTGGCGCCAGAAGTCGCACACGGAAACAATCTCGTCCTCGCTGACCAGCGGCCCGTGAATGCGGTGCAGCCGCGCCGAACCAGCGGGCAGGTACAGCATGTCGCCTTTGCCGAGCAGCGATTCCGAACCGTTGGAATCCAGAATGGTGCGGGAATCCACTTTGCTGGCTACCCGGAAGGAAATACGCGCCGGGAAATTGGCTTTAATCAATCCAGTAATCACGTCCACCGAGGGACGCTGCGTGGCCAGAATCAAATGAATGCCCACGGCGCGCGCCATTTGCGCCAATCGCGTGATGGACTCTTCCACATTGTTGATATCCACCATCATCAGGTCGGCGAGCTCATCGATAATAATCACCAGGTAGGGAAGCGGCTTGTGTTCGCTCTCTTCTACATTTTCAAAAAGCGAAAGCGATTGCTGCTTCTGGAAGGTGCGATTGTACTGCTCGATGTTTCTGACGCCTCGCTGCGCCAATAATTTCAGGCGGTTTTCCATTTCTCGTGTGGCGTTGCGTAAAACGTTGGACGCGATTTTGGGATCGGTGACCACCGGGGCAATCAAATGAGGAATGTTTTCGTACAGGTTCAATTCCAGGCGCTTGGGATCCACCAGCACCATTTTTACTTCGTCGGGGCTCGCTTTGTACAAGATGGACATCATCAGCGAATTGATGAACACGCTCTTGCCGGTGCCGGTCGATCCGGCAATCAGCAAATGCGGCATGGCCGCAAGATCCGTAACGCGAATCCTGCCGTGTAGATCGCGTCCCATCGCCAGCGTCAGCTTGCTCGGTGAGTTAACGAACTCCGGCGCTTCGATAATCTCGCGCAGCGCGATGGTCTGGCGATTCAGGTTCGGCACTTCAATGCCGATGGTGGATTTGCCCGGTATGCGCTCGATCAGAATCGATTCCGCCTGCAGTGCCAGGCACAAATCTTCGGTCAGGCCGATGATGCGGCTATATTTGATGCCCGCTTCCGGCTTGAATTCGAAGGTGGTAACCACCGGGCCGGGATTGATCTGCGTTACTCGGCCCTGCACGTCAAATTCCTGGCATTTTGCTTCGATGGCCCTGGCGCGCTCTTTTAATTCTGCCTCATCAAGCTTCTGGCTGCGCTCGCCTTCGCGCAACAAAGACACGGAGGGCAATTTGTAATTTGTGTTGCTTTTGGCAATTTTGGGTTCAACAAGTTTCTTCGACGTGGGCTTTTCGGGCTCGCGATCCATTACAAATATCGGCGCCTTGTAACCACGGTCCTTTTCCCTGCGTTCTTCCAGCTCTTCCGCTTCCTGCGCCTTCGATTTGAAGACATCGCTTCCATCCGCCAGTTCAATCGCTTTAGAAGCGTCGTTCGAAGCGCTGGAATTCCCCAGCGACTGCGGATTCACCGGCTTGCGGCCCGAAATTCGCGTTTCGGCAACGCGCCGGCGATTCTCCTGCTGCTCGCGGCCCGATCGCCACGCTTGCCAGCGCGCCTGAGCTTTCTGCAAAATCCCCAGTTTTTCAACCGCGCCGAGCGGGCCTTTCGTGCCACTGGCCCACGCGTGCGCGCCTGTAAACGAAAATCGCGTAGTCATGAACAGTGCGGTCAGCAGCAATGCAATGGCGACTAAATTTGCGCCCAGGGGATTAAACCCGGTTTGCAGCCCGCCGGAAACCAGTGAACCCAGCATCCCGCCGGGAGGCACCGTGCCGCGCACCTCCGGAAAATGCCACAAGGTAAGAAGGGAAGGCAGCGCGAGCAGCAGCAGAATATAACCGGCGATCGTAGCTATCTGGGAATCGATGATGCGATGTTTGAACCATCGCCATCCCACGATGGCCATCGCGATCGGCAGCAGAAAAGCTGCGAATCCGAAGACTTGAAATAACACATCGGCCACATAGGATCCGGCCGGTCCAATCCAATTGCGAGTAACCGCGGCATCTGGCGCGTTGGAGCTGACATTCCAGGCCGCATCGTGCGGGGAATAAGAAATCAACGCCAGCGCCGTCAGAATGGCCAGCGTGATACACAAAAAACCTATCAGCTCGTTGAGCCGTTTATTCTCAGTAGGAGTCAGGAAGCGCAAGTCTTTCACCTCAGCTTTTGGGGAAGGCTGAGTGTCGCGGCGGACTCGTTGGCGCTAACGCGTGCCCGCTTGGAGGAATCGAACAACACGATGATACCAAAGGGGGCCGATGGGACAAATACTTTTACCGGCGATGTTTCGATGATGTTTCCGTGTGTGTTGGGATCAGAAGAAAAAATAATTTGCCAATTGGTGCCGCCGTCTATCCGGAGAGCCGCGACGCCCAGACGAGCACGGCGATCCCCACGATAATGCGATAGACGGCGAAGGGGGCAAATCCACGTTTTCTCACCCAGGCCATGAACCACGCGACCGCGCCATAGGCCACAATGAACGAGACCACGAAACCAATCGCTAAAACGATCCATTGATGCGAATCGATCTGCGAAACCCCGATGGGATTTTCCGTTTTGCCCATCACTGATTTCAGCAAGTCGTAACACGTGGCTGCCACCATGGTGGGGATCGAGAGGAAAAAAGAAAATTCCAACGCCGACGCGCGCGACATGCCCGCCAGTTGACCCGCCGCTATAG
>CAXMLS010000707.1:0-5897 GCA_964194235.1 uncultured bacterium
GATGTGTATAAGAGACAGCCCGTAGCCACTGTAGGCCTGACTCTTTCCGGAGGCGGAATTCGCAGCGCCACATTCAATCTCGGCGTTCTTCAAGGCCTAGCCAAGTTCAAGATGCTAAGCAAAATCGACTTTCTTTCCACCGTTTCCGGAGGCGGTTACATCGGTGCATGGTTAATCACCTGGATCAACCGAACCAGCACCATCAACGTCGAGGAAAAACTCGGCGACTATCACGCGCATCCTGATCCTGGTGGCCCGGTGACGGAGCCGGAAGAGGTTAATTTTCTACGCGATTACAGTAACTATCTGACTCCGCGCAAAGGAATCTTTGGCGCCGACACCTGGGCAGGCATCGCCACCTATGCACGCAATGTCTTTTTGAACCAACTTATCCTCATCGCTTTTCTCGATGGAGTGCTCCTTGTGCCATGGGCCGCCGTTCGCTTCGTTACTTTCATTTCCCAGCACTCCCAACCGATAGCAATCACTCTTACAGCCGTCGCCGGGATTTTCGCCATTCTCCTCGCTATCTTTTTCGCTTCGTGGCATGTCGCCCGTTGTTCCAGCACAGACAAAGCGGCATCCCCCTACACCAAACAGACGTACGTTCTTTGCTCCGTTGTCTTGCCTCTGTTTATCGGCGCGGTATTCATCCTGCCGTTCATTTTCACCGCAGGCCCAAACTATAAATTTTCTCGCTGGGGCATCACTCTCCAAGGCGTTTCGTTTTGGGTTGTGTTCACGGGTTTCGTATATCTGGTGGGTCATGGTGCCGGCCTGCTCCCGCGAATCCGCATCAATTCCAGCCTGCCTCCCGAGCGGAAACTGTCCGTACGTGCATGGTTTGGTATCCCGTTATCTGCAGCGATAGGGGGCGGTGCGGGCGGCCTGCTCATCCTGTTACTAACCCGCTTGATCGACCACTGGCGCGTTGACGACCCGGCGGTGTGGTATGCCGCCAGCTTTGGTCCACCGCTGATTATTTTAATTTTCCTGGTGATCGGGGCGCTGCACATCGGTTTGCTCAAACTCCTCATCGCGCCTGAAGAACAGGAATGGTGGGCGCGGCTGGGCGGCTGGCTGCTCATCTGGAGTATCGCTTGGGCCGGTCTCTTTGCCCTGGCGATTTTCGTTCCGTTGGGCAAAGTTGTCTTAGCCGTCTGGATAAAAACAAAAATCGCTCTGATCGCCGGTTGGGTGCTGACCACCGTCGCCGGAGTGCTTTCGGGGCGAAGCACAAAAACAAACGGGCAGGCGAGCGGCGGAAATCCAAAAATCGAACGATTGGCGTCGATTACCCCTTACGTTTTTGTCGCCGGTCTATTGGTCCTATTGTCGCTAGGCGCCCACGAACTGGCATCCCACTCCGCAATCCGGTCTTTTTGTGCCGCTGGTGGTGCGCACTGGCACAACATCACATGTCGCGCATCCGGAATTACTAACGTGGCGGTATTGCCGGGCGTCCAAACCAACACCAGCAACCAGGACGTAGCTCGCTATTGGGCGAATGCTCAAAATTTTTCACTGTGTTGGTTGTCAATTTGCTGCGCAGGTCTTTTCCTCATCGCGCTCTCTCTGGCCTTCCGCATCGACATAAACGTCTTCTCCATGAATCTTCTCTATCGCAATCGTATTGTCCGGTGCTACCTCGGAGCCACAGGACCGGAAGAAAATCGCCACGCCATCCCTTCACCGGGTTCGATCCTAACGACGATCAGCTACTTAAGAATTTTTCTGCCACCGCTGTGCCGCCTCCGGGCGAACACAAATACGACGGCCCGTATCCCATTTTTTGCGCCGCGCTGAACGTAACTCATGGCGAGCGCCTTGCCTGGCAAGAACGAAAAGCCGAATCGTTCGTGTTTACGCCGCTGGTCTGCGGATTCGACTTCCCCGAAATGCATCTCGTGTCGCACGCGCCGGATGGTTTTCGGCCCACTCCTGAATTCGCCTATCCCCGCACTACCGATTCCTCACAACAGAAAGAGATCGGTGGAGTTCACATCGGCACTGCCGTGTCCATTTCCGGAGCGGCCGCCAGTCCCAACATGGGCTTCCACACCTCCCCTCCGCTGGCTTTTTTGATGACAATGTTTGACGTACGGCTCGGCTGGTGGCTCCCCAATCCGCGCTACACCAACGAGGATTACTTATTCAAGAAACCCGAGGGTGGCCCTCCCATTTCTCTTCTTTACCTGCTCCACGAACTGTTTGCCTCCACCACCGATCGCTCAAAGTACGTGTACGTCTCCGATGGCGGACATTTCGAAAATCTGGGCATCTACGAACTGGTGCGACGCCGTTGCCGCTTTATCATCGCCGGCGACGCCGATGCCGACGAGAATATGGCCTTTGGCGATCTCGGCAACGCCATTCGCAAATGCCGCAGCGATTTTGGCGTGGAAATAAAAATAGATCCTTCGCCCTTGCGTTTAGCCGACTCCGGATTCGCAAAGACTCACGCCGTGATCGGCACGATTGGCTATCCCTATCCAACGCCGCCCGGCACGCTGCTGTACATCAAAACGACCATTTCGAAAAACGACCCCGCCGACATTCTGGCCTACCGCATCAAGGACCCCTCTTTCCCGCACAAAACCACCGCGGACCAGTGGTTCGACGAATCTCAATTCGAAAGCTACCGCCGCCTGGGTCAGTTTTCCGTCGAGTCTTTATTGCCGACCGACACCACCTCCGCGCTCCTCAGCGGTGGGAGCGTGGAGGCGTTTTTCAAAGCTACCGCCGAATTTATCAAGGGTGCGGCGCAACCCGCCGCCTGACCTAGACCTCCGCATGGCTGTAATCTCCATTTTCGCCGCAACAGCCCGTTTGTCGTTGCGGCCGCTTCTCGGTCGCGCAGTAGATTCGACAAGCGGGGAGCCACCACCACTCTTTCCTCGGGCCGTTTTGCTAGAATAGATTCCGGAGCGGTTCTTCGAAGCAGGTGGCGGAGCGAAAGCTGTTTGAACCAATGATGAATCTCTGAGGCGCTGCGGACAGACAGCCTGTGTGCACGGCCTGTCCCGCTCGCTGGTCATAAACCCGAGTTATCGGGATGACGAACAGACCAGCGAGCGGGGCAGGAAAGCCTAACGGTTGGCTCGTGGTGCCCACCTAATTCAGAGGTTCACGGCCTAGCTCCCCACGGCCCAGCAGTCCGCTCTATTTTTATGTCCGCTTTGTAGGGCGGATGGCAGGGGAATCAGGGAGAGAACGAGTGGGTGGGATATTGTCCCTCGGCAGGGTTTCCTGGGAATTGACCTTTAGGACCGAGGAATTACCCCAGGTCCAGGTTCATTGGAGTTGTTGCTCCCATTTCCATGGTTTCCTTTCCAGCCCACCCCATCAACTGTAAACTTAATCAATGCGTGTTCTCTTCGTTGGTGACATCGTTGGTTCCCCTGGCCGCCACATCGTTCATGACCATCTCTCCGATATCGTTTCGCAAAAGAAAATCGATTTGGTCATCGCCAACGGCGAAAATTCCGCGTCAGGCTTCGGCATCACTCCTCGCCTCGCCGAGGAATTTCTCAATAACGGCATCGACGTCCTCACTGGCGGCAATCACAGTTGGGACCGCCGCGAAATCCTCGAATTCTTGCCGCACGAGCCCAGGCTTCTCCGCCCGGCAAATTTCCCGGATGGCAGTCCCGGCAGCGGCATGTACGTTTCCGCCGCCAAAAATGGCGTGAAGTACGCCATCCTCAATCTTCAGGGCCGAACGTTCCTCCCCGCCATCGACGACCCATTCCGCAAAGCCGACACCGAGCTCGCCAAAATTCCCGCCGATGTAAGCTTCGTTTTTGTGGACATGCACGCCGAAACCACCAGCGAAAAAATTGCCATGGGCTGGTACCTCGATGGCCGCGTTACCGCCGTTGTTGGCACCCACACTCACGTAACTACCGCCGATGAACACGTCCTGCCGCAAGGCACTGCGTACATCACCGATGTCGGCATGACCGGACCTCACGGTGGCGTAATCGGTATGGACCGGCAAGGCATCATCAAAAAATTTCTCGACGGCCTGCCCTCCAGGTTCGAAGTCGCCGAAGGCGATGTGCAGATGAACACCGTGATCATCGAAACCGCCGACGATGCTCCACTCAACTCCGCTGGCCGTCTGCGCGCCCGGTCCATCGAGCGCCTAAGATTTTGCCTCGACGCTTGATGAACGCTCGCTGGATGAACTCTCTCCCGTCCACAAACCGCCTGCGGGCAACCCAGATGCGGCAGCTATCCTCTGAGCATTCAGGAAAATCCCGATCCCAATGAAATCATTTTTCAGTTTCGCTGCTTGTTTCTGCCTTCTCTTCTCCTCCGCGTCCATCGCATGCGCACAATTTGAAGGCGAGTTAACCGCCAAGCGCCGCGTGTTTCCCGATGCTGGCGCCGGCCTCCGCGCCATCAAGCGCGACTCCGATGGCCGCACTTACATTCTCGGCTCCCAGGGCTTACTGGTTTTCGACGCTAAAGAACATAAATTCTTGACCATCGGCGCGCCGGGTAGTGCTGCCTCCACTTCCAAATCCGGCCAGCCCGATGTGAGTTTCGCGGAAGACTGCGACGTCGGCTCCGACGGCAACATCTATATCGCCGATCGCGCCGCAAACCTGATCGCCGTGTATTCGCATGACGGCAGTCGCCTACGCTCCATCTCCGTGAATGCGCCGTTGTCCATCGCTACGCTGCCCGACAGTGAAGTTGCTGTCTCCACCATGCGTGAACCCCACTTGGTCACGGTCTTCGACAAAAATGGCCGCGATATTCGCGACTTCGGCGAACTCGAAGATATTTCCTCGCGCACCGATTTGAATCGGTATCTCAACGCCGGCCATCTCGCCGCCGACTCTCTCGGCCGCCTGTATTACGCGTTCGTCTACGCTCCGGAGCCGACCGTGCGCCAGTACGATCGCAACGGTTACGCCATGCAGATTATTCAATATGCCGAGATCGATGCCTTCGCGGCCGCGCAAGCCGCGCGCAAGGAGATCGAGCGCCAGGAGCGCCGCGGCAAACAGCCGGCGTTCAAGCCCATTCTCACCGCCATAGGCGTAGCCCGCGCGACCGGGGAAGTCTGGATCGCCCTTCACAGCACGCTTCTGCGATTTGACAAAGACGGGAATCGCAAAGCAACCTACCAGCTGTACACGCCGGAAGGCGCGCGCCTCGAAGCCGCCACCATCCTCATCGACAAAGACCGAATTCTCGTCGGCAACGATGTGCTCGGCATTTATGAGTTCGACCGCCCCGACACCAAGCTCGAACAAAAATCCAATTAGTAAACACTACGAATCGCTTTTACGTTTCCCCATCGCAAAAGTTTTTCACAGCCCCAACCGGCATCGTCCCAAATTTCTTGTTCACTTCCTTCCCGGAAATCTCCCAATTGCCGCCACAATCAAAAAATTTATACAAAAAACATGTCAAATACTGTTGTGGAAAACCTGTGCATGCTGTGTGAACCTCTCTCTACGTCCTCAAACACTTTTCTCTTGCCCCCTGCGTACGAATGGGCGACAATCCCGCGCTGTCACTAACCGGTCGTTCGAGGCGCCGGCATTTCCTAAAAGGACGCAGGCGGATTGCAGGGGCGCAGTACTTGTTCCGCCGCGGGCAAGCATCCGAAGCTTTAAGAAAGATATGAATCGGGCCCGCTTTCCACAGCTTTTTCACACCTGTGGAAATAGCACTGGGCTTTCTATTCTCTACCGATGACCATTTCCATCAATTCCTGGGAGAAGTTCTTAGACCGTGTGAAATCCCGGGTCAGCATTAATACCTTCAACACCTGGTTTCAACCCACCCGCTTCAATCGCGCGGAAGGTGAGACTCTGTTCGTGCAGATTCCTAGCACCGTTTTTCGCCAGGTTCTAACCCTGTCTCTTATACACATC
>CAXMLS010000708.1:0-13467 GCA_964194235.1 uncultured bacterium
ACCATCGGCCGCGACGAAGAGGATGGCAAGACCTCTATCGCCATCACCCACACCACCGCGACCAAAGAGCAGTAAATCAGTCTCTTCGAACGGAACCGTCGAAATAAAAAGCAACACACTCCAATAATCCGGCAGCAACAAATAACGTCACGAAAATACGAAAGCGCCCCACTGGGGGGCGCTTTCGCTAAACGGTAGGCATTTCGGGTAAGCCCCCTTTTTCGTCAACGGCCCTTTGCGTGGAAGGCGTCTTCATAACCCCGCAAGAATCCCTTACGGTACTGTTCTTTGTAAAGCTTCTTGTCTCCATAATTCTTGCGGTATCCGTGATCACCGTCTTCGTACGCATCGTGTTTTTCTGGACGATAGTCCTTGCGGTCGTGTAAGTCCTTTTGCCCCGCGCTCAGTCCGTCGCGGTAGCCCGTGTCCATCGCTACGTCGGCATATCCCCAGTCTTGATAGGAGTCGGCATCTCCTTCTCTGCGAGGCGCGCGATCCGGATCATAGCTGTCCCCGTTCACGCCATAAACGTCAGAGCGCACTGGACGGTCGTTGTATCCGTCGTCGTAGCCGCCCTTGTAGCCTTCCCGATAGCCTCTCTGAAAATCCTGGCGATCTCCCATATATTCTTCGTAGCCTAAATCGGCATTCCGATAGTCTTCGCTTTCATAGCTATAACGCACGTTGCTTTTTAAGTCTGCGCGTCCCTGGCGTAACCCGTCGCGATATCCGTGTTGGTAGCCATGCTCTCGCGCTTTCGTCGAGCCGCCATAATTACCTTGAGCGGCCGCTACGCTCGTCAGAAACAGTATCGACAGAAAAATTGTCCCGGCATACTTCAATCCTTTGATCACATTTCCTCCTGGCAGTGCGCATGGCACGCCGTCCGTACAATCTAGTGTTGGATGCGGCCCTTGTTTGGTCGATAAGGTATTTACCCTATGCGTTACTGGAGAACCGGGTACCACCGGAGGGTGCGAAGCCGGACATGAAATGCTTTCTTAAGCTAGGGAATCCACGCCGTAAGTTGCAGCTATTTTTAATCGAAGTGTTTCAAGCATTGCGTTCTGCGGCGGACGGCGGTATCTTGCCGTCGGTCCGGAAACCACGAATTAATTGCGCCTGGAAAGAGGAATTTCGTCATGCGTTTATCCAAAATTGCTCTCGCCGTAGCTGCAGCCGTTATCTCGTCTGGTTTTGTCGCAACTTCAGCCTCGGCAGCCCACGACCCCTGCAGCGTTTTAACCGCGGAAACATTCGGCAAAGTTATGGGGTATGCAGCGACGATAAATAAGACTGCATCGAACAGCATGTCTTGTTTTTATTCCGGGCCTGGAAATTCGGGCGGACAATTCACGATTCTTACCGAAGCGGCGGAAGGCCCGCAAGCCGACGCCATGCTCAAGCGCCGGGGCTCGGCACCGCCTCCAGGCAGCGGCCTTGTGGGCGGAACGTTTAAGGAGGGAAGCATCATTTTTTCTGTTTCCGTCAAGGCCAGTGATCAGGCTAAGGTTCAGGCACTCGTAGCCGAAGTAAGACGCAATCTAAAATGACGTGTTCCAGCCCGTAGCGAAGTATTGCGGTCGAGTCTCTGAGGCTGCGTAGGCCTACTAATGCACCGGTTGTTCCTGAAGGACCGCAAGAAAAGCGTGCCGAAGGCTCGCAGGGCGTAGAGGAATTCCCATGAAACGTAGTTCCTTTGCCGCAATCATACTTTTCATCGGATTTCTTCCTGCCGTCCCTTCACGGCAAAACTCCGTCCTCGTCAAACCGCCCTCCACTGAATGGGTTTTAACCTGGAGCGACGAATTCAACGGCCCGAATGGCGCCCCACCCGACCCGGCAAAGTGGAGTATTGAGACTGGCGGAAGCGGTTGGGGCAATGAAGAACTGGAGTATTACACGGATCGTCGCCAGAACGCGCACCAGGAAAGCGGTAACCTTGTCATCGAGGCGCTGCAGGAAAAATTCACTGGCCCCGATGGCGTCCATCGAGACTACACTTCCGCTCGTCTGAAGACCGCCGGACACTTCACGCAAAAGTATGGTCGCTTCGAAGCACGCATCCAGATTCCCTCCGGCCAGGGAATGTGGCCCGCATTCTGGGCGCTTGGAGACGATATTACGGCCACACCCTGGCCGGCTTGCGGCGAAATCGACATTATGGAAAATGTCGGATTCGAGCCAACGAAAATCCACGGCACCCTTCATGGCCCCGGATATTTCGGCGATCACGGCATCACTAGCGTTTACACACTTCCGGTGGGCAATGTAGCCGATGCCTTCCGCATCTTCGCTGTCGAGTGGGAACCCGACGCCATTCGCTTCTACATGGATGGCGTACTCTACGCCACTAAATCGCCGGCCGATGTTCCGCCCGGTCAGCGATGGGTATTCGACCATCCGTTTTTCCTGATTCTCAATTTAGCAGTCGGAGGCAATTGGCCGCACAGCCCCGACGCCTCCACTGTTTTTCCAAAACGCATGCTCGTCGATTACGTCCGCGTCTACTCGCGGAAATAAATCTAGTTCCTTAATGCTTCTTATGCATGCCCTTCATATCGGGCATATCTATTTTCGGATGATTTGTTGCCATTCAGAAACTTCTGCTCTTCCTCATTTTCTTTTTTATCCATCTCGCTTTTCGGATTGAAACGCTCCATATCCCGCATTTCTTCGCCCGTGATTTGCGGCAAATGGCGAATGAAGGAAACCAGGTGCCACGTCTCGGAGTCATCCGCTCCATGTTCCTCCCCAAAGGCCGGCATTCCGCTGAGTCGGACCCCGTTCTGAATCGTGTAGTAAAGTTCGCCATCCGTTTTCTTCTGCGTTTCCGGCTGGCGCAGGTCCGGGGGCTTTGGATACATATTTTTTCCCAGCATCGTGTCGCCGCTGCCGTCGTTGCCGTGACATACCGCGCAATGGTCCGCGAAATGTTCCATCCCCGCGTGAATGTTCTCCGGTGTCGCCGGGAAATTATTGTGCATGGATTTGTAGGAAGAGGGCACCGCCAGGCTGCGGGCCCCACGCGCTGCCATCATTTCCATGCGTGAAGGCATTTCTCGAGCGCTGAATCCTCTCCGGACTTGGTTCCATCCGTACAGCGCCACAACCGCGATAACCATCAAAAGTAAAACGCCCCATCTCATTTTTGTTTTCATACTCGCCTCTAGCGCGGTGCCCCGGTTGTTTCCGTAACCGGCATGTTTACTTCCCGAACGGGTCGGTCAAGCTCACCCGGCGCCGCAGGCAAATCCAGCGGATCGGTGAGCAGCAAGCCTTGCAGCGCCGCGGCACTCATCCACGCATTTTCCAGTGCGCTGATGTAGCCGGTCTGCAGTTGAAACAGTGTCCGTTGCGCGATTAGCACTTGAGGGTACGCTGCGGCGCCTTCGTGGTATTTGTGCAGGTACAGCTCATACGCCTTCTGCGCATTCGGCAGCGTCCGGCCCTTATACCGCGCAATGACCGACCGGGAAGTGGCGTAGCTCTGCAGCACTGGCGCGGCCATTCGTCGCAGCGATAGCGAGACGCGCTGCACTTCGAACTGTGCGCGTTCACGGTCGGCTTTTGCCGCTTGAATGTTTCCCCGATTGCGGTTGAATATGTGCAGGTTCAGTCCCACTTCCGCGAACCCTTCCGAACCCACCGCTTTTCGCGGAATGCTGCCGACATCCTCCCGATTATTCAGATAGCCCGCGCGAACCGAAAGGTCCGGAATCACTTCGCGGCCCGCGCGAGTGAACGCCAGCTCCGCGTGCGTTACTTCCAACTGCGCAATTCTCACCGCCGGACTTTCCCGCAGAATGGTTTCGATGATCTGCTCCGCGCCGATTTGCGGCACGTCCTCTAGATTGCCCACGAGCGTGGTCATTTCCATCGCGGGTTTTCCCACGAATGCCGTCAGCACGCGCCAGGCGCGCTGCTGTTCTTGCTCTGCGGCGATTACGGCAAGATCTGCTTCATCCGCTTCCACTTGAGCTTGCAACAGGTCTGGCTGGTCAGCTTGTCCGATATTGAAAAGCTGCTGCGTGGTCTCAACAGCGTCCTTCGCCAGCCCGCGCAGAGTTTTGCGGACTTCTACCATCTGCTGCGCTGCCAGCGACCTGTAGAACGCGATGCGCACGCCATTCTCGACGCGTAAGCGCTGTTCCTCCGACTCGGCGACCGCCTGCTTGCCTTCTTCCGCTCGCACCTTGCGGTCCAGCCCAAGCTTGCTGCCTAGTATCACGTTTTGCTGGATGAACACTCCGTGTTGTCCGCCGCCATAGGAACCGCCGCGAATTTCTTCTCCGGTGTAGCCCACCGTCGGATTCGGCCAGAATCCCGCCTGCCGCGTGCGGCCGATCGCTGCGTTAACGCCTGCCTTGGCTTGGCCCAGCGTCGGATTATTCGCGAGCGCCATCTGCTGCAGTTTTTCTAGCGTCATACCGTCGGAAGCGCCGTCCATTGCATTCGCAGATTGCGCCGGCTGCGAAGATTGCGGAGCATGCGAAGAGTGTTCATCCGGTTGTTGCTGAATCGCGCCGCTTGCAAGCAACAACACGCGAGCATTCGCGCTTGATTGTTGCGGTTGAACCACCGGCGCAACAACCTGCTGCGCTCCCAACGACGCTGTCGCCAGCGCCAGCGCGCAAACCAGCCGCATCGCACATTTGTGCAATAAATAATTCTTCATTTCGAGTCTCCCGTGTCCCATGTTCAGCGCCCCTCCATCTTGATCTCGGGCATGGCGTCCGGTTTTTTGTTTTCCTGCTTCTTGCGTAGCGCTTGAATGTGGTCGTACATATCCGGTGGCAGCACGCGCAGCAGCGTCATCATTCCCATCATGAATCCCGTCCATCCCGCTCGCAGTCCATACGTCTCCGGTTTCTGCACCATGTCATCCATCGCCATCGAAGGACCTTCCATGAACGCATCCTGCGGA
Source organism: uncultured bacterium (assembly GCA_964194235.1). Lineage (GTDB taxonomy): Bacteria > Acidobacteriota > Terriglobia > Acidiferrales > UBA7541 > Acidiferrum. The sequence continues at coordinate 4,928 of CAXMLS010000708.1, forward strand.
AATCCGGGAACGGAATTGGCATCCTTGCTTACCACCGCCTTGTCCGGCTGCATCTGCATTCCCGCCATCCCCTCCATATCGTGTTGCGCCCCGCTCGCGTCTTTTTGTGACAGCGGGCCGTTGGAAGTAGTCTGTTCAAGCGTCGAGCCCATGCCCATGCCGCGTCCGACACTCGGACCGTTCGCGTCGGAAGTTGCGTTGCCCGACCGCAGCATCCCCATTCCTTCTTCCATTCCCGCGCCTGCCGGCATTCCCATGCGGCGGGTCATCGGCCCCGCCATCGACGACATCTGGTTCATCATGTGGTGCGGCATGTGGCAGTGGATCATCCAGTCGCCCGGATTGTTGGCGATAAATTCCACCGTGCGCGCCTGCGCCACTCCGACCAGCACGGTGTTGTTTGTCCCCCATGTCGCTTTCGGCTGTCGCCCGCCTTCCGTCCCGGTGATTACAAATTGGTGGCCATGCAAATGAATCGGGTGATGATCCATCCCGAGATTGATGAGCCGCAGCCTCACGCGTTCCCCATGTTTTACGATCAGCGGTGTGGTCGCCGGTCCTGACTTTCCATTGAAAGTCAGCCAGTTGAATTCCATGTTCATCGTGTTGGGAGTCGAATTGTTCGGCAGGATGGCGTACTCCTGCAGCACGATGGCAAAGTCTTTGTCGACCGGAGGATCGTAAGCTTCCTTCGGATGCATGATGAACGCGCCAATCATCCCCAGCATTTCCTGCATCGCCATGTGCGAGTGGTAGAAGTACGTTCCTTCTTGCTGCAGCGTAAATTCATAGACAAATCTTCCGCCCGGAGCGATCGGATCCTGCGAGAGTCCGGGCCCGCCATCCATATCGAAGGGAATGTCGAAGCCGTGCCAGTGCATCGACGTCGCTTCCGGCAAATGGTTATCCACCACGATGCGTACCCGGTCGCCCTGCATCGCTTGAATTGTTGGCCCCGGCGCGCTCCCGTTGTAGCCCCAGAGATTTACAACTCTGCCGGGAATAATTTCCTGTTTCACCGGCTCGGCAACCAGATGGAAAACTTTGACGTCACCGTCCATTTCAAACCGTAAATCCGGAACGTCCGTGGTAACCACCGGCAAAAATCCAGAACGTGCCGCTTTGTGGTGTGCGGCTTTTCCATGCGAGTGCATCTTGTCGTCATCCATTTTCATGCCCGGCGGCATTTGCATCTGATCCTGTCCACTCTCCAGTGGCGTGTTCGCCGCCGCCCGCGCCGCAACTACCCCCGCCCCCAGAACTACTCCGCTCTGCAAAAAACTCCTGCGTGACCGATCCATAAATCCTCCAGATTCCACTCAACATTTTGTCTTTTTGATAATTGAGCTGTGTATCGTCCTTTGCTGTAACTCCGCCAAAAGCGTGAACCTGTCATTCCGACCGGAGCGGGCCGACGCGGTTTCTTCTGCTTCACTCGGCCCGCGCAGCTTGGCCGCCTGGGCGGTGGCGCCTGCTCGCCGAGGCGAGGTATATCTCTTGGTATCCAAATGCGCGCCTAACTAGTGAAATAAAGAACGCACACAATCGCACTACCTTTGAAAATGGTTAAGTTGGATGTGTTTTACAGTGGGAACTAGATACGAAGAACGGAAATTCTCTGATACAGGGGACTATTCGCCCGCAATGGCGGAGTGAGAACGAACGCTTCCGTGTCCGCCACACCTGAAGCAAGTCCGCGCGCTTCACTGACTCCTGCCGCGGAAGCAGTAAACTGACTCGCCAAGCTCAATTGAAATTGCGAAAAATTCCCGGCCTTAGCCAAAAACGGTCCCGGATGCTGGTGTGGTCCACAATCCGAATCCCCCGGCGACTTTTGGGACGGAGCCGAATGATGTGAAGAGTTCTGCTCGCAGTCGTGCCCAGAGGTCTGCTGCACTTGGTTTGGACAAAACCCTATCGCACACGTAGTCGCGCACACCGAAGCGTAAAACACCGCCATCGTAAACATCGCCACGACAATTCGTGCCCAGCTGGCAGTTCTCTTCATAACTATTCACAGGCTACCACAATCCGCGCTTACACTCTCTCGGTACCGTTCTAAAAGCAAAAAGCACACCGACTAAGCAATCGCGACCAACGCAACTGAGACCGCATCTAAATCCGATTCGAGCCGGCACTTGCGCTTTATCTCTGCTAGCCTTGGTTCTTTCATTGCCTTCGCCCCAGGAAACGCGTAATACCTTTCTCCATTCTTCTCGTTCGTCGGCGAAGATTTGTCCACGCCGCTCGTGTGTGGAGTTCATAATTCTGTTTAGGAGTTGTAGATGCTGCCCGCGGATAAACACTATCAGGCCAAAATTGTCGAACGGCGCAACCTCTCTGAGGATTTGTGGCTTATCCGCATCGATCCGGGCGGACCCTTCAAGTTTTTAGCCGGCCAGTACGCAACCTTGGGTGTGGAGCACGAAGGCAAGCGCATTGAGCGCGCGTATTCCCTCGTCTCTTCGCCGTATGAAGACACGCTGGAGTTCTTTCTCGAGCTGGTGCCTCATGGCGCGCTGACGCCGCATCTTTACAAATTGAACGAAGGCGACACCATGCTGTGCCGCAAGATCGCGAAAGGCCGCTTCACCCTGGACCTGCGCAGCGGCCGCACGCAACATCTCTTGCTGTCTACCGTCACCGGTATCGCACCGTTCGTCAGCTATGCGCGCACTCTCTATCGCGATTGGAAAAATGGCGGTGCCCCAATGCCCGGCGAGCACAAGTTGTATTGCATCCATGGCGGAAGCCGCTCATGGGAATTTGGCTATCGCGAAGAATTGGACAAAATTGCCGCTGAGGTCCCGTGGCTTAAATTTGTCACCACCGTTAGCCGTCCTTGGGAAGACGCCGCCTGGCCCGGAGAAACCGGCCGCGTTGACGACCTGATTCGCAAGTACACCGACATATGGGGTCTGCGACCGGAAACAACCACCGGATACCTGTGCGGTCATCCGAGCATGGTGGAAAACGGAAGAGGCATTCTCCAGCGAGCCGGCTGGAAGAAAGACTCCATGTTTGAAGAAATATATTTCATTCCCAGCGACGTAAAAGAGGAACACGCGGAATAATCCGCGCTGTCCTCGTCTCACCAGTGGCAGCTACACCCGACAGCGGCTGCCTTCCGCTAGCTCACGCGCCGGGTAAAATACTCTCTAGCTCGCCGGACATATCTTCCAGTGTCGACAGCGGGCAGGCTACATGCACCGTCTGCCCCGGTTCCTGCACGTCGATCTGTAATTTTCCGTCATGCGTGTGGATACGCACGTAATCCTTCCCGTCCACTACTTCGATGAAGTCACTGTTGGGATATTTCCGCAGTTCTTTTGCTAGCTTACGCATCGCCGGCAACACGGGCTTCAAGTTTTCCCCTGCGGCTTGCAACTGGTGTCTAGGCACAAACCGCACCGCGATTGGCACCATTGCGGCAGGCGCCCACAAGTGTAAATGCGTTCCACCAGACTGATACTCGTCCACATGCACCAAGCCTTCGTGAAAAGTGTACGCCCCCGCCACGGCCATCGTGCTGGCCATCCCCAAAGCAAACTTCGCAAGCAACATCATAAGCGCTCCTCCCGCGGTCTTAGCATCCAGCCGCTTCCCCTACTCGCCGCCATTTTTCGAATCCAGCCAGATTCGGACGGTGCTGTCTTCACTTTTCACGCTAACCAGTTCCGTATCGCCCTGCGCGGCCAGCGCATGCAGCCCCGCGACCACGTCCAGTTCGTCTTTCCCAGCGCTAAGCAACGCATCGATCACGCGCATGGGAATCTTGATCTCTACTTCCGAGCTCTTCGCTTTGTCGCCGTGCTTGCCGTTGTTTTTGTCCTTGTTTTTATCTTCGACATGCACCATCAACCGATCGCCCTGCTTTGAAACGCGCACGTCCTGATCGCCGCCCGTGACGGTAACGTACTGCCCGTCCTTGGCGTTGCGCACCGCGCTCATCAGCGCATGCAGGTCCACATCGTTCATGTGCGCCTGCTCAATCTTCAATTTCCCGTTGTGAAGCTGTTCCTTGTTGATAGCCGGAAGGACGTTCTCCGCCAGTTCCAGCGGAACATTTATTTTTACCGTCTGCCCCCGGTCATCCGAGTTGACGACCCGGACATGCAGCCACTGGTCACTCTTCGCGGATGAGGACCCTTGCTGCGGGTTGGGAAGCCCAAACACCACTGCGCCTGCCATGAGAAGGCCCGCCACGCCCAGGAACGTTACCTTGAGGTATTTCCGGTTGCCATCGAACATGGATCGAATGCCTCCTTCGGCATTGATGACAGATACGAGGCAGGCCAAGGAAATGTTTCGTGAAGTTCAAAGGTGGGACACACAATCCGAGCGACTGGTCCAAGGAGCTCGCGACCCGCAAGGTGCGAACCCGGAAGTAATGGCGTGAGCTGAGGAAGAGAACTTAACGTCGCAAACGCCTAAGGTGCCGGCGTCCACTTCAGGAAGACGCCTGCCAGCGGTGGAACCGTCACGGACACGGAATACCGTCTGCCCGTGTGCGGGATGGCTTCCGCGCGAACTCCCCCGAGGTTTCCGGCGTTGGACCCGGCATACACCGCGGAATCGGTATTCAGTGCCTCCACATAAAATCCCGGCTGCGGAACGCCAATGCGGTAATCGTTCCGCAAAACTGGTGTAGCATTTAGCACCACGACCATCAGATCCGCTGCGGTTTTGCCGTGTCGTGCAAACGAGAAGATGCTGTTGTCGGCGTCGTTCGCGTCCAGCCATTCAAAACCCTGCCAGTCAAAGTCCACTTGATGTAGCGCACGTTCCGCCGCATACATCTTGTTCAAATCGCCGACCAGCCGCTGCAGCCCCTGGTGCGATTCGTACTGCAGCAAGTGCCAGTCCAGGCTCCTCGCCTCGCTGAACTCCTGCCGCTGTCCAAACTCCTCTCCCATGAACAGCAGTTTCTTCCCGGGGTGCGCGTATTGATAGGCATACAGCAGCCGCAGATTCGCGAATTGCTGCCACATGTCGCCCGGCATCTTGTGCAGCAAAGATTTTTTCCCGTGAACCACCTCGTCATGCGAAAAGGGCAGCACGAAATTTTCTGTAAACGCGTAGATCAATGAAAACGTAAGCTTGTTGTGTTCGAACTTGCGATGCACCGGGTCCGCGGAGAAGTATCTCAACGTGTCGTTCATCCACCCCATGTTCCATTTCATGCTGAAGCCCAGTCCGCCTAGATACGTTGGCCTCGACACGCTGGGCCACGCGGTGGACTCTTCGGCAATCGTCAGGATCCCCGGGAACCGCTCAAAAGTGATTTCATTCAGGCGTTTTATAAAATCTACCGCCTCCAGGTTTTCTCGGCCCCCAAATTTATTGGGAATCCATTCGCCGGGTTTTCGCGAATAATCCAGGTAAATCATGGAAGCCACGGCATCCACGCGCAGTCCGTCGATATGGTATTTGTCCAGCCAGAAGAGAGCGTTGGAGATCAGGTAGTTCCGTACTTCGTTGCGCCCGTAGTTGTAAACCAGCGTGCCCCAATCGAGCTGGCTGCCCTGGCGCGGGTCCGAATGTTCATAAAGATGCGTGCCATCGAATTGCGCTAGCCCGTACGAGTCGCGCGGAAAGTGCGCCGGGGTCCAGTCCAGAATCACGCCCAGCCCCGCGGCATGGCAGCGGTCAATAAATTCCATAAAATCGGCGGGCGTTCCATACCGGCTGGTAGCCGCATAATATCCCAGCGTTTGATAGCCCCACGAGCCGTCGAACGGATGCTCCATGATCGGCAGCAACTCAATGTGGGAATACCCTAAATTTTTCACGTACGGAATAAGCTGATCGCTCAGCTCCTTGTACGATAGCCAGCGGTTATTTTCTTCGGGTACGCGCCGCCACGCGCCGAGGTGCACTTCATAAACGGAAACCGGCGATTCGAACCAATTCTTTTGCGCCCGTTTTTTTATCCACTCCGTATCTTTCCACTTATAAGTGTCTAGGCTCGCAACGATCGACCCAGTATTCGGCCGCAGTTCCGCGCGAAACGCGTACGGGTCCGCTTTCAACGGCAGCATCTCCCCGGTTGGCCCGATGATTTCGTACTTGTAGACCGCGCCTTCTTTTAGTTCCGGAACGAAAAGTTCCCAGATTCCCGACGATCCGCGCGCGCGCATCACATTCACGCGTCCATCCCAGTGGTTGAAGTCGCCCACTACGCTGACACGTTTGGCGCTCGGCGCCCACACCGCGAAATTTACCCCGCGAATTCCTTCCGCGGCTTTCACGTGCGCGCCAAGTTTTTCGTACGTGTCGTAATGGCGGCCTTCGCCCATCAGGTACAAATCGAACTCGCTGAGGAAGTACGTGAAAGAGTACGTGTCATACATCTCGAACGCTTCGCCGTGATGCGTCCGTCCTTGAATTTTGTAACTGCCGGGCGCCGGAGCAGTGGACTGATTCGATGGCCACAATGCCTCGAAAAATCCCTCCGGGCGTACCTTCACCGCATCGGTGATCTTCATGGTGTTTACGATCGGGCGCGGGTCTCCATTGTCACTACCGCCGCCGATGACGACGCTCGCCTCAGCCGCCCAAGGCAGAAAAAACCGAATCGCCCAGCCTTGTGCTACGCGATGCGGACCCAGCAGCGCAAATGGATCGGAGTTGTGACCGTGCAGAAGTGCGTTAATCGCGGGACCTGTTCCGGGATTCTTCGCGGGTTCCGCAGCCGGTTTTTTTTCCTGCGGCGCGCTTTTCGGTTCTTGGGGCAACGAGGGCTCTCCCGTCCGAGATCGAACTGACCACCCACCACGGATGGTCCTCAACCGTGTGGCTTCGATTCTAGGGCCTCCCCGCTCAAATGCCAATCTTTTGCCCGCCCCTGCCGATAAAAACCCGGTAAACGGTGGAGCGGAGGTCAATCCTCTAACCCAGTATCCAAAGCGCAGAGCAAGGTGTATAGTCCTCGAACAATTTTGGGGATTACCAAACGTATGCGAAGTTTCACGCTGCGATCGATTTCCGTATCTATTTTTTGCCTTATATCCGTCTCGAGTCTTCGCGCGCAGGACCGTAGCCAGGCGCGCTCCATGGTTATCTCCCGCAATGGCATCGTTGCTGCTGAGTCGCCTCTCGCCGCCCAGGCAGGCGTGAACATTCTGGAGCACGGCGGGAATGCCGTCGACGCGGCCATAGCCGCCAACGCCATGATGGGCGTTGTCGCCCCAATGATGAACGGCATCGGCGGCGACCTCTTCGTCATCGTGTATGACGTGAAGGCCAACAAACTCTATGGACTGAATGCCAGCGGCTGGGCGCCCAAAGATTTAACCATCGAGCGCCTGCGCAAGTTGGGCCTTCGGGACATGCCTGAGCACGGCGTGAACACCATCACCGTTCCCGGAGCCGTGGATGGTTGGCAGAAGTTGGCGGATAGATTTGGACGCAAAAAGCTTGCGGAAGACCTGGCTGCGGCCATTAAAACCTCCCAGGACGGCTTTCCCGTGCCTGAATTGACGGCCGCAGTCTGGAGTGCCGAAACCGATCTTTTGCGCGGCGATAGCGCCGCGTCTGCAACGTATTTGATTCAGGATCATGCGCCGCGTACTGGCGAAGTATTTCGCAATCCCGATCTAGCGTGGTCGCTGCAGCAACTCGCAAGCCACGGTCGGGACGCATTTTACAAAGGCGAAATCGCCGACAAAATTCTCGCCGCGATGAAGCGCCACAGCGGCGTGATGACTGCGCAGGACCTCGCCGAATATTCCAGCGAATGGGTCGAGCCTATCTCTACGACCTATCACGACTGGACCGTTTTTGAGCTTCCGCCGAATGGGCAAGGCCTGGCCGCGCTGGAAATGCTGAACATCATGGAAACGTTTCCGCTGGGTCAGAAAGATTGGGGCTTCGGTTCCGCCAAAGCTCTCCACGCCATGATTGAAGCTAAGAAGTTGGCGTACGCGGACCTCGCAAAATATATCGGCGATCCTCGAAAGCAAACGCTACCGGTCGCAACTCTTCTTTCCAAAGACTGGGCCGCAAAAAGGGCGAAGCTGATCGACGCTGGCCACGCCGGTTGTGACGCTAGGGCCGGGAATTTGCCGGCTGGCTCCGACACGACGTATTTGAGTGTGGTAGATCGCGATGGAAACATGGTTTCGCTGATCCAAAGCAATTACGACGCGTTTGGTTCCGGGATTGTCGCGCCCGGGACCGGGTTTGTTCTGCACAATCGCGGCGGACTTTTCACCCTGGATGCTGCCTCGCCCAACGCGCTAGCCGGGCGAAAACGGCCGCTGCACACCATCATCCCGGCCTTCGCGCAAAAAGGCGACACACGTGTGGCCTTCGGGATCATGGGCGGATGGAATCAATCGCAGGCCCATGCGCAATTCGTCGCCAACATGTCCGACTTTAAGATGAACATTCAGGCGGCCATGGAAGCGCCTAGATTTTCCAAGCATTCGTTCGGCGGATGCGATATCGCGATGGAGAATCGTTTCAGCTCCGCCGTCCGAAATGAACTGGCTGCCAAAGGCCACAAGATAGACCTGAAGCTGTCTCTTATACACATC
>CAXMLS010000709.1:0-3956 GCA_964194235.1 uncultured bacterium
ATGTGTATAAGAGACAGGTATTGATTGGCGCCTGCGTCACTTTTCTGGTCGGCTCGCTCGTCAGCCTCTTGACGCACACCGGGCAACCGTTAAACCATCGCGCCATCGCTGATTCTCTATGACCGAAAAACGTCTTGAACTCGTGCGTGGTCTCGGCGCCTGGGCTTCCGCGGCCATCGTCGTCGGCACCATGATCGGCACCGGCATTTTTCTTAAGCCCGCCGAGATGGCCCGCGAAGGCCGCACCGTTTCCGTGGTCTTCACCGCGTGGATCGTGGGCGCCGTTCTTTCGATCTTCGGCGCGCTATCGTTTGCCGAACTTGGCGCCGCCATTCCGGAAGCCGGCGGCGAGTACGCGTATCTCCGCCGCGCCTTCGGCCCCGTCTGGGGATTTCTTTTCGGCTGGATGCATTCCATCGTCGGCAGGCCCAGTTCGCTGGCATCCATCGCCGCGGGCATGATGCGTTTCCTCAGTTTTCTGATTCCGGCGGTAGCCGCTCCGCTGTTCAGCGTGCACATTCCCGGCGTCGCCACGTGGTTCAAGCCGTATGACTTTGTATTCACCTGGGCGCAGCCTCTCGCCGTCCTGTGGATTGCCTTCATGACGGGAGTGAACTATCTCGGTGTGCGGCTCGGTGGCGCGGTACAGGTTTTTCTTACCGCCATCAAAATCACCTCGGTCGTGATCGTCATCGGCGTCGCATTTTTCTCGCCCGCCGGTCCCCCGCGTGCGCCTGATCCCTTCTGGCCCGCAGCGGGAGAAAGCGTCGGCACTATATTCGCGGCGTTTCTCGCTACCCTCGCCGCCGCACTGTGGGCCTATGACGGATGGGAAGACCTCAACCTCGTGGGCTCCGAGGTGGAAAATCCGCAGCGCAATTTCCCAAGGGCGCTGGTTGGCGGCGTTTTTTTTGTCGCGGTGATCTATCTGCTTTTCAGCGCAGCCTGCCTGAAGGTTCTCCCCTTCGCGAGCGTCGCTAGCTCGCAGCACATTGCTTCCGACGTCGTCGAGCACGTCATCGGTCGTGGCGCAGCCGCGTGGATCACGTTCGCAATGGCAATTTCCGCACTTGGTTCGATGAACTCTTCAGTCTTGAGCGGCGCTCGCGTCGGATACGCTATGGCGCGCGATAGAATCTTTTTCAAAATCGCCGGCGGTATCCACCCTAAATTCCGTACTCCGGCGCGCGCGCTGATTTTTCAGGGCGTGCTCGCCGGGCTGATGGCCTTGACTGGCACGTTCGAGGAATTGACCAATCTTTTTATTTTTGCGGCCTGGATCTTCTATGCTTTCGCGGTGGCTGCCTTGTTCCGCTTGCGCCGCACCGAACCCGATCTTCCGCGCCCGTATCGCTGCTGGGGCTATCCGGTCATTCCCGGCCTGTTCGTGGCCGGCGCGCTCGCGTTGACGTTCAACATCTGGCTGCAGAGGCCTGGCCGTTCTTCCATCGGCCTGCTATTAATTCTCGCCGGCCTGCCATTTTATAAAATGTGGACTCGCCGCATGAACACCGCGTGAACGCCGCATGCGTAATCGATTCACCGCTGCTTCTTCTTAAGAATTAAATGTCGCCGCCGTTCGCGCACTTGCAATCGCGTTCGCACTCGCTTGTATGGCAACAAACGCCCGCGCCGCTTCCTCTGTCGCCGTAATCGTCGGATGAAATATCTTCGCCAGCGCCTCAACTCCGGTAACCAGCCGCGGCCCCGGCCGCGAGGCATAGCTGTTCGCCTCAAAGGCATACATATGGCCGTTTTTTACCGCCGGAATCGCCAGCCATTCCGGAGCCCAATTCACGGCGCAATATTCCTTGCGGGCCTGCTCCGCGTTGTACCCGCAGGGCGAAACGATAATCACCTCAGGCGCTGCCGCAATCACCTCATCCATCTCCACGCGGAATGACGCTTTGCCCACGCGCCCAAAAATATCTTCTCCACCGGCAAGTGCGATCATTTCCGGCACCCAATGTCCGCCCACATAAAAAGGATCAACCCATTCCAGAAAAACCACCCGCGGCCGCACCGCGATGCTTTCCACCTGGCCTTGCACCGCGTTCAATTGCCCCTGAATTTCCTGAAGCAATTGCTCCGCCGCGGCGACCCGCGACGTGGCTTGCGCGACCAGCATGATGTCGCGCCACACGTCGGAAAGATTTTGCGGATTCAAGCACAAGACCTTCGGCGGCTTTTCAAAATCGCGAAGCACCGCCGCCAGATCTTCCGGCGAAGCCGAGCACACGTGACACAAGTCCTGCGTCACGACCAGGTCAGGCGCCAAATCACGCAGACCCCCGGAATCCACGCTGTACAAGCTCTCTCCCCGAGCCATGAATTCTCGGACGAGTGTGTCCACCTCCACCGCGGAGAGCCCGTGCGGGAGCCGCGAATGAACGACCACTCGCCGTTCACCGGCCTGCACCGGAAAATCACATTCGTGGCTCACCCCCACCACGTCATCGCCCAATCCCAGGGCAAAAAGTATTTCCGTGGCCGATGGCAACAACGAAACAATCCGCATGCGTGCACCTTATCACGGGCGCGACGACTCAATCCCGCGCGCCTTATCTGTAAATTAAATACTTCGTGCGCATCGCTTCAAACGCTTTCAAATCCTCTGCCCACCCCGCAACGATCTGTTCCACCGCAACACCCGCCTGCAATTGACGAATGGTCTCCGCATTTCCCGTCAGCAACAAAATCTTGGCCGCATCAAATTGCTCCGGATAAAGCTCTCGCAAAACCTCCGCAATTTCCATCCCCATGCGCATCGACCGCACTTCCCGCTTTTCAGCGACGCGAATACCCACTCCTCCGCAACGTTGTCCCGCATACAATCCCGCCACCGGAATGAAGGACTGCGCCACAAATCGCAACCCCGCAAGATGCCGCGCATTTAATTTCGCCGCCACGTCTTCACCCGAAATCCACGGCGCGCCAAATTCCTCAAACGGTGTTTCTGTTCCGCGCCCCACGGAAACGCCGGCATTTTGCAAAATCTCCAGTCCCAAATAAAGAATCGCGCCCTTCATCGTCCGCAAATTCGGAGAAGGCGGCACCCATCGCACTCTCGTATCTTCGTAAAAATAATTTCGCCGCCAGTTTTTCATGGCGATCACGTGCAGGTCGCAGCGCATGTGATTTTCCGCGTTAAACAATTGCGCCAGTTCTCCGATCGTCAACCCATATCGCACCGGCAGCGCAAAATATCCCACAAAACTGGTTTTGTCCGCGTCCAGCATTGGCCCTTCCACAATCTCGCCTCCCAGCGGATTGGGCCGGTCCAGCACGAAGAACGCAATATTCCGCTTCGCGGCTTCCTCCATGCAGTACGCCATCGTCGTCGTGTAGGTGTAAAACCGCACGCCCGCATCCTGCACATCGAAAACCAGCGCATCGATATCCTTCAGCATTTCGTCCGTAGGACGCTGCGTCTCTCCATACAAACTGTAAATCGGTAGCCCGCTCACCGCGTCCTTCGCCGACGACACGCGCTCGTCCGCACGCCCCGCCAGCCCATGTTCCGGGCTGAACAGCGCGACCACCTGCACTCCCGCAGCATGCGTCAACACATCCACCGTGCTGCGCCCCGCTGCATCCAGACCCGTATGGTTTGTGATCAATCCCACTCGCTGGCCACGCAAAGGCGCGAATCGTTCCGCCTCCAGCACATCCAAACCCAGCTGCACCTTTGTTCCGCGATGCGCCCGATGCGTTGGGCGACCTCGCGTGGACGAACCCACCGCCGGAACAACAGCAGCGCTCCCAAAAGCGCAAACCGCGCCAGCGCAGCAAATAATCCGCAGCAAAAATACCCGCTGCCACACTTCGAATCTGCATCCTCGCATTCCCTGCATCGCTTGCCTCATAAGTCGCAATGATATTCTGGAACGTCCCGCTCGCGTGTTGTTTGTCGCGTGAAAGTGCGTGTGCTATATACCTGTCTCTTATACACATCT
>CAXMLS010000710.1:0-2335 GCA_964194235.1 uncultured bacterium
CATATATATAGATATCGATTCGATCGAAATTCCCATCCTGGATGGGTCGGCTGAGCCGTTTATGCAAATGCTGGAGCAGTGCGGCATACGCAAGCTGCGGCGCAGGCGGCGGTTTTTAAAGGTAGTGCAGCCGTTGGAAGTGTCCGAGGGCGACCGGCGGATCGGGATTTACCCGGCCGATGAGTTTCGCGTGCGATGCTATGTGGATTTTGAGCATCCGATGGTTGGACAGCAGGAGTTTGAGATGGCTGTCAATGCGGAGAGTTTTCGCCAATTGCTCGCTCGCGCGCGGACGTTTTGTTTCGAACGGGATATTCAGCCGCTGCGGGCGATGGGCTTGATTCGCGGAGGTTCGCTGGAGAATGCCATCGTTTTGACGGACCACGGCGTGATGAATGGGCCGCTGCGGTTTCCCGACGAGTTCAGCCGGCACAAGGCGCTCGATCTGATCGGGGACCTGGCGCTGGTTGGTTTGCCGCTGCTGGCCCGCGTGGAGGCCTACAAGGCTGGGCACGCGCTGCACACGCAGCTGGTCAGCCGGCTGCTCGGCGATCCATCGCTCTGGACGATTACTACCGCCGAGGCTTCCGCCAGTGAGTTCGATTCCCCGGTGTCGAGCCTGTCGGCCGCGCCTGCCGCTGATTAGAGATTCGCCGCGATTGTTACATCCCTCCGTTGCGAAATTCAGGCTGCTCCCGCAAACTGAGTTCGATTCCTATGCCCAATAAAGATCTTGCCGTAGTCGTACTCGCTGCCGGAAAAGGCACGCGCTTGAAGTCCAGCATGGCGAAGGTGCTGCATCGCGCGGGCGGACGAACGCTGGTGGAGCAGGTGGTGCGCGCCTGCGCCATTTTGAAAGCGAAAAAAACCATTGTGGTCGTTGGGCACCAAGCCGAGCAGGTTGCCGCGGCGGTGGAAGGCGCGGACGCGACGATTGTTCTGCAACAGCCGCAGCACGGGACAGGTCACGCCATGCAAGTGGCGCGGCGCGCGTTGGGAAATGCGAGGCTGGCGATTGTGCTCCCGGGAGATGCGCCGTTGGTGCGACCCGAGACGCTGAAAGCTTTGCTGGCTACGCATCGCGCGGCCAACGCCGCGGCGACGATTCTTACTGCGGTGGTTGGGGATCCCAGCGGATACGGCCGGATTTTGCGAAAGTCGGAAACCGCGGTGTCGGCGATCGTGGAGGAATCGCAACTTACCGACGAACAGCGCGAGATCAACGAAATTAATTCCGCGATTTATTGTTTCACGTTGGAGAAACTGTGGCCCGCGCTGTCGCAGGTGAAACCCAATAATAAACATCGCGAGCTGTACCTGACGGATGCGGTGGCGTTGCTGGCGGCGAAGGGCGAAACGGTCCTGGCACAGGTGGCGGCGGATTCGCGCGAAGTTTTGGGTTGCAACACGCGGGCCGATCTTGCGGACGTCGATCGCATATTTCGCGAGTGGAAACGCGCGGAACTGATGGATGCGGGCGTAACAATCCAATTACCGGAAACGGTGTTGATTGACCCTGAGGTGGTTGCGGGTGAAGACACGGTGATTGAGCCCGGCGTGCAGTTGCTGGGCAAAACTAAAATTGGCGCGCGATGCACCATCCGGGCCGGGAGCGTATTGAGCGACGCAATTCTTGGCGACGATGTGGTGGTCGAGGCGCATTGCCTGGTGGCGGATAGCCGGCTGGACGATCGCGTGATGATTGGGCCGTTTGCGCGATTGCGCGCGGGAAATCACTTGAAGGCGGATGTACGCATCGGGAATTTCGTGGAGTTGAAGAAAAGCACCGTCGGCGAGGGGACCAAGGCGATGCATCTGTCGTACTTGGGTGATGCGAAGATCGGGGCCAAAACAAATATTGGCGCGGGCACAATTACCTGCAATTACGATGGATTTCACAAGCACCCCACCAGCATTGGCAGCAAAGTTTTTATCGGCAGCGATTCGGCGCTGGTTGCGCCGGTGAGAGTTGGAGACGGCGCCTTCATCGCGGCGGGATCGGTGATTACGGAAAATGTTCCGGCGGATGGCCTGGGGATCGGGCGCGGGCGGCAGGTGAATAAAGCGGGTTGGGCTTCGCGGAAGCGGCGCGAGTTGGCAGCGGCAGCGCGGCCCGAGAAGGTCGGCAGGAAGAAATCACGGCGAGCGGTGAAAAAGCGGCGCCGCTGACGGGTCGTGTTTTTTGCGCCGCATCATCGCACATTGACTAACTCATTTCGTCCCAATACCCGTAATTGTTCCATTTAGTTGCAAGAGACCGCTCATCCCGGCTTTCCGGCAAGCACGGTCGAGCAATTCCCTGCACTGTGTTAAAATCTGTCTCTTATACACATCT
>CAXMLS010000711.1:0-2831 GCA_964194235.1 uncultured bacterium
GACGACGAGACTCGAACTCGCGACCTCTGCCGTGACAGGGCAGCGTTCTAACCAACTGAACTACGTCCCCGCTGAAGGGTGTTACGCACGGATGGTGGGCAGTGTCCGATTTGAACGGACGACCTTTCGGGTGTAAACCGAACGCTCTAACCGCTGAGCTAACCGCCCTTACGCTTTTCATCGTACCGCAAGCGCCTACGATGGTCAACGAACGTACAAGAACAACAATCCAATCGCATCGAAGACCTCGCGGCCTTGGCGAAGCAATCCTTACCCGGATTCTCCGCCTGCCTTCAACATATTACTAGGCTAGCGCAGCACGTAGAACTTGCTCATCAGGGCCGCGTCCCGCGCAGCATCCTGCCAGCTTCCCGTCCACCACCACGGCAGGGACGCTTCGGACCCCGTGTTGTTTCGCCTTGTAGGCGGTATCAGCCTGCTGCATGTCATGAACGACCACTTCATGTGTCGAGCCTGCGATTCTGTTCACCAGCTCAATGGTTTCCTTGCATGTGGAACAACCCGCACTGAAGACTTCGATTTTCTTTTTTGAATCCACTTTTATTCTCCTTTTGGAAGTACGTTCATTGCACTTTGTCGCTGGTGCAATCGTTACAGATGGCAACCTCGCTCGGTACTGCGCGCCGCGGCCCCGCATTCCATAGCGAAGCGATCACCAGTAGGCCAAATGCACCGTACACGACGGTTTTGTTTTCCCACGCAAATTTTCCAAGCAAAACAGCAGCTCCCGCAGTCAACCCAATTAGCAAAGGTCCGTACCCGTGACGTTTTTTTGCTCCGTACGCCATCGTCACGATGGCTAAAGCGAGCGACACAGCGGTCACTGGAAGCAGGTACGCCGCCGATATTAAAAACCCCAAACCGATCGAAGACAGCAAACCTGCGTATGCCGGCCAGCACGCGGGACAAGCTAGTTTGGGAAGTATCGAAGCACCGATACCCGGCAATGCCAGTAAGTTTTGCTTCAAAGTAGGATTCATTGGTCGTCCTCGCCCAGGCTCTCGAGAATCGGACACTCGGCAACTGGGCGGCATCCGGCGCAAGCCTTGGTCAACTTACGTAGCGCCTGTTTCATTCGTCCAAGGCTTTTCATCTTGGCTTCGATGTCGCTGATCTTCGCTTCCGTACGCGCCCTGATCTCCGCGCTGGTCGTACTCCGTGAAACACGCAACGACAATAGTTCGCGAATTTCGGCAAGCGAGAATCCCAGTTCCTTGGCTCGCCGAATAAATTTCAGCCGTCGGCCTGCATCTACAGGGAACAGCCGGTAGCCTGTCGCGGTTCTCGGCGGTTTGCTCAACAAGCCTCGACGTTCGTAATAACGAACAGTTTCGGAATTTACGCCCGCTTCCTTGGCCAGAACGCCGATTGTCCGCTGCTTCGTCGCCATCCCTGTCTTCATAACTGAGTCTAAACCCCGTACCATGGTACGGAGTCAACTGCTATTTTAGGAGCCGCTAACGTCAGCCTTCTAGCACTTCTTCTATTGTTCATTCTTCGCCGATCTCTCTTTGTTGCACTTTATAGACGCAGCCAGTAAACTCAACTTCTTACAATTTACGCAAAAAGGAAACGATTCTCAGATGCTGCTTGCGCGGGACTATGTCGGCTACATGGCTGCGGAAATTGTGAAACGCCTCGTGGAAGGCAATCAGATTGAAACCGACGCGGCGCAAGCCGTCGCGCTGCGCATTCGCCAGCGCATGAACGAGGAGCTGGCCGTCGAAGATCGTTTGAACGACGAAGTCCGTCAGATTCTCCAGGACCACCAGGACGAAATGCGCCGCACCGGAGTTTCGTATCAGGAGATGTACAAGAAGGTGAAGGGTCAGCTCGCTCGTGATCGCAAGCTGGTGCTGCGTTAGTTCCGGTAATCCGGCGTTGCGCGATTACGAGTTGCAGTCTGTAATCCTTTAGAAGAGAACATTTTTAGCAGTAACACTGTTTTGCGATCGGGGAACTGTCTAATCGATGCGATTGACCCGCGAAAAAATTATCCGGATGTCTCACCAGCTTACCGACGTGCTGGTGGCCAGCAACGACGTGGAATTTGTGGAAGACCGCGACACCATTCGTCAGCAGGTTGTTCAGATTATTACCGCCACGCTGCGTGAAGAAGAAAAGGCCGACCTCGAAGTTCGAAAGAAAATTACCTCCCAGAAAAAAGAGATCCTCGAAGGCAGTGAAGAATGGGACGTCATGTACCGCAAGTATTACGCCGACGAGCTGCGCCGCCTGGGCATCGCCGCCGTCCCCGATGATCGCAAGACTGAAAGAAGCTACTGATAAGGACCAGGCCCGCTCCGGTTATTACTCCCTCCGAATTCGCGACACCCGGGAATAAAAAGGGCGGCCAGGTAGCAGCCACCCTCTCATTTTGAATTACGGCTAACCGATAGTTTTAGTTAATTTACGGAGTGTCCGGCCGACGCTTTAGGGTCGGGCGATCATCGTCCGTCCCGGGATCGGAGCCTTGCGTTTTCTTGTCCGCCCGTTCGGTCTTGGTCCTCAGCGTTGGCTTGCCCGGTGCCTTATCCTGCACCTTGCGCGAGAACACGATATTCCGCAGCCTCGCCTTCACCTGATCAAACTCCGAGGTAGTCACCACGTATTCCTGTTTAGCCGGCAATATGCGCGCGATTTCCTTTTGCGTATTGGCAATTCGCTCGGGCGTAGGAGGATGCGTCGAAAAAATCTTAGGGATCGTACCCGGCTGGCGTTTCTCATCGGTCTGGATACGCTCGAAGAACGTTACGTACGCATTCGGGTCATAACCCGCTTTGTACATGTACCTGTCTCTTATACACATC
>CAXMLS010000712.1:0-5823 GCA_964194235.1 uncultured bacterium
GATGTGTATAAGAGACAGTCATTAACCTCCTCTAAAACATTAACCAACTTGTAATAGTAATATCCCGGCTTCACAAAGGGAATGGAGAGCTTGCTTGCGGTTTGAAGGATCGGATCGGCGGTGGGGTCGTCGGCACTTACAAGCGCGGTACTGATCATCGGGACTTCAAGCCCTTCGGCGCGAATGGCCGCCACCGCTTTCGGAAGATCTATCGCGGCGCGCTCGGGAAGAACGTGTCCCTCGGGTCGAACCGTTAAGTCAATTCCGCCAAAACCCGCGTGCTTAGCGCTTTGTGCGAGCTCGCTCCAGTTCAATTGCGGAACGGGCTTTGAGAATAGACAAAGCGTTCCGCGGAACGGTCCGCGCGCCCGGGCCGGCGCGGTCGCCATGGGCCACGCCGAGATTGCAGCGGTACCTGCGATCGCGGTCGCCGACGACACTTGAAGGAATTCACGTCGTGAAACGTTTTTATGCATAGGTCTCTCCGCACTCATGGCAGACCAAAAACGAGAATATTTGGTCCGACCGCAAGCGCCACAAACTGCTTTCCATTCACCATATAGGTCATTGGCGAAGTCTTGTTATCTCCGTTCGTGGGGAAGTGCCACAGCGCTCTCCCGTCGCGGGCATCGGCGGCGACAATATCGCCACTTGGGTCGCCATAAAACAGGAGTCCGCCTGACGTCGCCAATACGCCCGCAGTTCTATTGCCGTCGGCCAGCCCGATTTGCGGAATCCTCCACACGATTTTTCCGTCGTTGACATCGAGCGCCACCAGGTATTTCTTGGCAACTTCGTCCTTGGGATCAGTTTCCTTCCCGCGGGTGGCCGATAGATCTACATCGCATTTTTCGAGCGCCATGACGTAATACAAGCCGGTCACGGGACTGAATGCAGTCCCATTCCAGTTGGCGCCCGCTACCGGACAAACAATCCCATTATCGGGCAAGCGCTGGGGCCGGCCATCAGGGCCAATACCGCTGGCCCAAGTCACCCTTACAAACGGTTTGGCCACCACAACCTGTCCATTGGTGCGGTCCAACGCGTAGAAGAACCCATTCTTATCCGCATGCAACAAAAGTTTCCGTGGCTGTCCCTGATAGACGGTGTCCACTAAAACCAGGGGCGCTGTGGCATCCCAGTCGTGAACATCGTGAGGAGTCACCTGGTAAAACCACTTGAGCTGGCCGTTTTCCGGATTCAACGCCAGAATGCAATTGGTGTAAAGGTTATCTCCCGGCCGGTCTCGGTCATCCCAGCCGGGATAAGGATTGCCCGTTGACCAATAGAGGGTGTCCGTTTCCGGATCATAAGAGCCAGCTATCCAGGTCGCCCCTCCTCCCGTTTCTGGCGGATTGCCTCCCCAGGTCTTGGCCTCCGGTTCTCCCTTGTCAGGAATTGTCCAGTGTCGCCAAACGAGTTTGCCGTCGGAAGCTCGATAAGCGGCCACAAACCCGCGGACGCCCCAGTCGCCGCCCGAGACTCCGCCGAGAACCATGTCCTTGACCACAATGGGCGCCATTGTTGCGCCATAGTGCATCAGCTTATCAGGCATCACCGCTTCCCACACCAAATGTCCCGTCGTGCGGTTCAACGCAATCAAGTGGGCGTCATCCGTCACCATAAACAGCTTGTCGCCAAGAATTGCCAGGCCGCGATTCGAACCGAGCGACGCATCTCCAACCATCCCCGGTGTACGCGGCCGTGAATACGTCCAGATCTGTTGGCCAGTGCGGGCATCCAGCGCGAATGCCTGTTGCGGACCCGTAGCGTACATAATACCGTCGGCAACCAAGGGCACCGCCTCCAGCCCGAAGTACTGCAGTTTTTCTCTAAAATAGGGCGTGTCAGGATAGAACTGTTTCCAGAGCGGGACCGTATAGATCCACTTCAGCTGCAACTGGCTCACATTCGTGGTATCGATCTGCGCCAACTCACTATATCGATTTCCGCTCAAGTTGCCATTGTAGGTTAGCCAGTCACCCGGCTGCGGGTGGAGTATCTGAGAGAAGGAAATTCCGCTGGATTGAGATGCCCCGGGAACTGCGGCTGCTCCCGGCTTTATCCCGGTCAGTCCGCTGAGATAGGCCATCAGGTTCTGTAGTTCTTCGGGCGTTGCATTTACCGGTGGCATCGGCGGCTGCCTATCTTGGCTGACGTCCGAGATGTCATTCTCGCGCAGGAAGTGAAACTGGCCGTTCATATCCTGCACTACGATTTCGAAATTGCTCTGGCTTCGCGCAAAGCCGCGAAGAGTCTTACCATCGCGCAAGTGCACCGTGACTGGGGCATAGCCGGGTGTGACGTGAGCACTGGGCTGCAATAACGACGCTCGGATTTCCGCGACCGTCAGCTCACTTGCTACATTGGACAAATCTGGACCCACCGCCGCACCCCTGCCATAAGCCATGTGGCAGGAGGTACATTTACCCTTATCGAAGAAATATTGTTCTCCGGCCGCACGGTCGCCGGATACGGGATTTTCCGCGGCCGGCAAATTCAGAGAGTGAACCAATGCGTCAAGGGCATCAAGCTCGCCGGCACTCAAATTGAACGCTGGCATGCCTCGCGATGGAATACCGTTCTGGATCACATCACGGAGCCAGGAGATTGGTTGTTCTCGCAGATCGCTGTTCCCGGCCAAACGTGGACCATACTCGCCGCCGCGCGCATCCGCCCCATGACAAACAGCACACCGTCTCGCAAATATCTTCTCGCCGTCAATCGGCAACGCGGATTGTCGGGATGAACTTTGGCCCCACAGCCGTGTCAGACTGAGAGTGAGTACCAGAAGCAGCGGCCCGGCAGACAATCGCGATAGCGACCTTCGTGACAATAAGCCATTATCATGACTACCTATCTTGGCCAAATTATTCTTCTCCACAGCTCCGAGGAAATAATGCCACTATAATTGACGACATTATTCTATTCAAGAAAAAATAGCGACAAAAAAATGGCCAATAGACAGAGTGAGTGCGACTATAGCTGAACCAAGGGTCACGGCAAAGTTTTCGACGGCCGCTTCGCCAGGGAAAAATCGCAACGCCCATCCGGGGACATTTTCCCCGCCGTTTTCGGAATCGGTCTGGGTCGTGACTACGTGATCGTTCCGCTCATGATGACGGAGATTTTCAGCATGGAAATTCTGGGAATGATCCTGGGAGTGATCTTGACCGTCGATGGCGTGGCCGAAGTGGTTCACCCTGGCTCGCCGGCCGCACGCGGGACCTCCACGGGACCTATTCTAAAGCTTCCTTGCCTTGGTCGGTAGCCGCGCTGGGAGCGCTGGCCGTCTCTCCGCGCTGCCTAAGCAGCGGAGGGTGGCATGAGCCCGCCCGACGATCTTTTGTCTGGGCATTCTACGTGATGTGCCTATGCGTGTCTGTTATCGCCGTTTCTGCATCCATTACTTGGCGATATTGACCGGGATTCCACCGCGGTCACGACTTTGTTGTGCCGCATCCATAAAGGCATAGATTTCGAGGGTCTCATGGTTAGGAACAGGCGGAACTCCCGTTCGGACGAACTTCACAATTTCCTGCAGCAAGGGAAGATAGCCTGAGCCTGATTCCAGATTGCTATTAATGATCGGTTCATCAATGTTGTTTCGGAAAACGACAGCGCCAAATGTGCTGTCAGGCGAGCGCAGCGCCTGAACCGGGCCGAAACGTAAGGAAGAAGAGCTGAACCATGGGATCTTGCGGGATGCCACGATTCGAGCGATCTCCCGCGCGTCGGAAAGCGTGGAGGCCAGCCGTAAATGCGAATGTGCACGAAGTGGAAAGACTCGTCGCCAGCATGCAACAGGCAAAGAATGTGGTCAAATATGCAATCCGTCTGGTCAGCATAGTAAGGTTAGTTCCCTCCATAGTTCGACCTGCGGACGTGCCCATAGTAGGTTTGTCGTTCTGCGTTGTCAAAGTCTTGCCAGGCATCCGAGTCCATCATCAAGAAACGCACGAAAGACGCGCAGACTTCGATCTACAAACTGCCAGCCAGGCTCCATGCGTACATCACACCATCGACTCCTGTTACGACATATTGAGTTCCGTCGAGGTTGATACGCTATTGGAGCGGCAGCATCCAGAATGCCTCCGGGCCGGGTATGCCAGAGCACGTGCCCGTCCGAGGGATCCAGCGCCAGCAGGTTACCGGAAGCATCCGCAGTGAAGAGTAAGTGTCCAGCCGTTGTCAAGATACCCGCGCGACATAGACCCTTGCCGCTGTATCTCTGCCAACGGATTTTCCCCGTCCGGTAGTCCAAGGCTACTAGCACGGAGTTTGCGACCAATGAGACAGAACCGCCGCCCTCATGGTCTTTTGTAAGATTGTCAGGACCCAAGCCCAGATACCAAAAACTATAGCCTTGCCAGGCATTTACATAGAACAACCCAGTTTCCGGATCGAAGCTCGGCGACATCCAATTTGTTCCGCCGTTCTCTGAGTGTTGGATCAGCACTCCATCCGGCTGCGGCTCCTTTGCCGGATCTGGAATGGGACTTCCGTTGGGACCGATGCCCGTCGCCCAGTTCGTCGGAACAAATTGGGTCGTCAGCAGACTCTTACCCGTCTTGCGGTCGAGCACAAAGAAGTACCCATTGCGGCTTGCCTGCGCCAGCAACTTGCGTGGTTTGCCATTGAAGTCCGCATTGATAAGAACCAGCGTCTCGACTGCGTCCCAATCGTGGGTATCGTGCGGGGAGGCCTGAAAGTACCAGACAATCGCGCCTGTATTCGCATTGAGCGCCAGGATGGAACAGGTATAGAGGTTGTCCCCAGCACGCCCACCGCCTGCCAGCACCGGATGTGGATTGCCTGTTCCCAAATAGATTAAATCGAGATCTGGATCATAGGTGCCGGTCATCCAGGCTGGGCCGCCACCTTGGCTCATGGCCGTACTGTTTGGCCAGGTCCGGGCTGCTGGCGTCCCAGGTTTCGGCAGCGTGGAAGTCCGCCAGATCTCCTTTCCGGTTTTCCAATCGAGTGCTTCGATAAAATGAGGCAGATTTACCGAATCGCCGGATGTACCTAGAACAACCAATCCTTTGACAATCAATGGGGCAGCACTGATGTAATAGCCGAATTTGACATCCGCTATCGTGACCTCCCAGACTTTCTGCCCATTACGCGCGTCCAGGCAAAAGAAATGTGCGTCCGGGGTCCCGAAATAAATTCTGCCCTTGTAGAAGGCCACCCCCCGTTGTCCAATATCGTCGCCTTCCGAGACACGCCGAAATTCCCAGATTTACTCTCCTGTTTTAGCGTCTATCGCCCACACTCGATTCGGCACGGTGAAGTACAGAACCCCGTCGATTTCCAACGGTGTCGATTTCAGTGTGACAGCGTGGGTCTGGAAGGCCCATGCCAGCTTCAATGATTTGACGTTCGTTTTGTTAATCTGCGTCAAGGGGCTGTAGCGTCTGCCCGAATAATCACCATTGAAGGTGGGCCACGAGTCACTCACCGAGGGAATGGAATTCGTGAGACCGGAGTTTTGCGCAAGGAGGCGCCCTGCACTCGCCAATAGCAGGATTCCAACCTTCCCTGCGCTACTTGAGCGTTTCCAAATATGCAAAAACATTATGAATGTCCTTGTCCGTATATTTGTCGAGCAGCTCCAGGTGTCCGGCTGACGGGTCCCTCTACCCGGACCTTCGCTTCCTGAAGTGGCGAGGAGCGATACCATCCATCCTCATTCAGAATCGCCACGTAAAAAGCATCAAGATGAAGCAGTTTGCCGTGAACCTTCTTGCCGGAAGGTAACGATACGGGCCTCCAGCTCCGCAGGTGAATATTTGCTGGCGATCGAACTGGCGCTCTATC
>CAXMLS010000713.1:0-2127 GCA_964194235.1 uncultured bacterium
GTCGCGTTCATTCACGTTCACCCACACCGCGCCGGTCGTAGGTTCAATCCCGATGCCGCTGGGATTTCTTAGCCCGGTCGCATACAGCCGCGCATTCTTTCCGTCCAGATCGCAAATCGTAATTGCCGCGCGCCGCGAGTCGCTCTCAATGCTGATATTCGATTCCGATCCCACGCTCACAAATAAATGTTTCCCGTCGGGAGCCAGCGCCAGCCCGCGCGTCCAGTGTCCGCCCTTCGGCAGATCCATCAGTTTTTCCGCTTCGCCCAGCCGCTTCGAAGTTTTCGGATCGTATCTAAACCGCACCAACTCCTCTGTCCCGGCCACATAAACATACTCGTCGTGAAACACGATGCCGTACGGCCGGTTAATCCCGCCAACGAACAGCTCGTTCTGTTGCGCGCTCCCCGTGTGTTCCGGATCGCGCAGCACAATCACTTTTCCCGCGCCCGCATCTGCCAGAAATATGTCGCCGTTCGGCGCCACCGCCAGCCAGCGCGGCTCTTTGAAGTCCGCGGCAAATACATTCACGCGAAACCCCGCCGGCACCGTGGGCAAAAATCCCTTGGGAGGCTTCGCTTCCTCCGCCGGATTCGTAGCCGACTTCGAAGCAAACGGCTCAGGAAGCTGCGGCTTTTTCCCGTCGGTAACCTGCGCGCCCACACCCGGCGCTATCAATAAAGCTGCGCCCAAAATAAAAATCCCCGCCATCTGCTCTCTCATAAATTTCTCCCCATCGCGCGTTCCACACACCTATGATACCTGCGCCTCACCTTCGGTTCCATCAATCCAAGATTTCTCAATACGCCAATCCCGGAATTACGGAGGGTGCCTCAAGTTGGCTTGGTGCCTGCCCGCCGAAGGAGGGCCTGCCTGCCGAAGGCATGGTATGAACGTGCGTCTTGGGGTGACCCAAACCCCTACAATAACCAATCCATACCCACAGCCTCCCCCACGCATCTAACCAGCATCGCCTCCCGTAATAGTAAAGCGAAGCGAGGAAAGACCCCATGCCCACCCCCAACATCGGAAAAATAATCGCCACCGTACTGATCGTCGCATTCCTCGCCTGGACTGCCGTACGCACTCTCGGCGCGCGCCCGCCCGAAACTCCCAACGCCGCGATTTTCCCCAAGCCCGCCATTGACGCGCCGCTCGACCCCACCAAAAAGCAGGACATCGCTGTCTTCGCCGGAGGCTGTTTCTGGGGCGTGCAAGCCGTCTTCGAACATCTCAAAGGCGTCAACTCCGCCACGTCCGGATATTCCGGCGGTCGCACCAAGTCTCCCTCCTACGAAGTAGTCAGCATGGGCGTCACTGGTCACGCCGAATCCGTCCGCGTCACCTATGACCCCTCGCAAATTACCTACGGCCAGTTGCTGATGGTTTATTTCTCCGTAGCGCACGATCCCACCCAGCTCAATCGCCAGGGACCCGACACCGGTTCGCAATATCGCTCGTCCATTTTTTATTCGAACGCTGACCAAAAACGCATCGCCGGCGCCTACATCGCGCAGCTCAACACCGCCGCCGTCTATTCGCGTGCTATCGTTACCCAGGTCGTGCCCTTCGAAGCCTTCTACACCGCCGAAAATTATCACCAGGACTATCTAAAAAATAATCCCAACAATCCCTACATCGTCGCCAACGACCTCCCCAAACTCGACTGCCTCCAAAAGGAATTTCCGTCCCTATATCGCCCCGATTAATCGCAAACCACTCCGCTACCCGATTGGCTGTCAGAGGGCCTGCCCGCCGCAGGAGGGCCTGCCCGCCGCAGGCAGGTATGAACCTGGGTCTTGAGGTTGTCTTAGGGTATGTCTCGGGTTTACTTGGAGTTGTCTTGCGGTGGTTGTCTTGAGCTGATTGTCTTGAGCTGATTGTCTCGAGCTGATTTGCCTTAAGGTTGTCCCGTCGACGCCGAAGAGACCTCTCTTCACACTCTGACCCGCCACCCCAGAACTTTTCCTACTATAATTCATTGTTTATGTTATAATACAGTTACTCACCGTTTCGTTTGCCCCACACCAGCGCCGGCAAACTGTTATCATCCTCATCCGTCGGCCCTGGCCGTTGTGCGCTCACCCAGCAATAAGGAGACTTAGTTGCTGTCTCTTATACACATCT
>CAXMLS010000714.1:0-1619 GCA_964194235.1 uncultured bacterium
GATGTGTATAAGAGACAGCCGTTAATATATTCAGAGCAGCGGAGTGCACGGCATGTACTCCATGATGTATTACAGCCACAATCTGCATTTCATTGCTACAGCCGCGAGTATGGATGGAAATTATGCCCAAGCCCAAAAAGCCGCCGAGATGCTGGCTGCACATGTGGCACCGCATGTGAAAGACATGCCCCCGCTTGAGGCTTTCGTGACTGTTCCGATGGCCGTGGACGTGCGCTTTCAGAAATGGAATGAAATTCTGAAAATGCCGCAGCCGAATTCTGAAATGAAAGTTACCACCACCTATTGGCAATTTGCGCGTGGCATGGCTCTAGCCGGTACCGGAAAGGTCACCGAAGCTGAAGCGGAGTACAAGGCGGTAGAGGCCGTGCGCGAGGCTACCCCGCCGGATGCCATATTCGCCATGCCCGTCAACAACAAGACCAAAGACATTCTGACGATTGCGACGAAGGTGCTAGGAGCGAAGATTGCCCTGGCCAAGAAAGATACCGCGGAAGCGATAACCATGTTGCGGGACGCCGTGGCAATTCAGGACCAACTGAATTACGGTGAGCCGCCTGACTGGTTTTCGCCGGTGCGCGAATCTCTGGGCGCAGCGTTGCTTATCAATGGCGATGCCGCGGGCGCAGAGAAAGTTTTTCGCGAGGACTTGGATCGTAACCCGCGAAATCCTCGTTCCCTCTTCGGATTACAGCAGGCGTTAAACGCGCAGGGACGTAAGTACGACGCCGGTTTCGTCCAGGAAGAATTCAACACTGCGTGGAAAGGTCCGAAAGCCCAATTGAAAGTTGAGGATCTACTTTAGCGCCGCCCGGAGGAGATGCCGAGTCCCGATGGACCCTCTTGAAAGTTGTCTAGAATCTATGTCGTCGCAGTTGGTAAAGACTGCGCTTGTATGTTGCGGGCACATATAGCTGTCACCATTTAAACGGTCTAACGCCATCACAAGTAACTGTTACCCGCGGAGCTTTCGTGTGTGCGCGACCTAGCCTAGGTCTTCCCGGCTCGGCACCAGCTCGCAATCGACAGCAAGTAAAACAGCGCGGCACCATGAAAGAAAGCCACATAGGAAGTTGCAACACCGCTAGCAACACCTAGGTGGGGCTGGTTGACGTTAAGTGCAATGAACGTTCGAAAGATCAACGCGAGCACCGTGCAGAGTAAGCCTAGCCAATAACCCAGTACTGAGAGATGACGGCGGGAACGCAAGCGAAGGAGACGGCAATCTGCATTGTGCGGTTTCGGATCATGGACGTGTCCCTCCTTGCATCCCGTCGGTAACCCTGGCGACCGCCGTTTGGTGTTTTTCTGAAAGCGTCCGCGCCCCCGACCACACCAGTTGTAAACCTGCGAAGATTGCCACCCCTGCCACCACAAGTTTTAACTTTTGCGCAGAAATTCTTCGGCCCAGCAAGCATCCAAGAACAACTCCGGGCACCCCGCCCGCGAGAAGTTGCAACAGGATAGGCGTGCTGATCGTACCCAACCCCCAATGTACAGAGCTGCCAATGACGGCAAGGACTAGACCAAACATCACGTCGGTGCCGACAACTTGCGCCGCTGTCATCTCCGAGTAATTGAGGAGCAGGACAGTGCCGAGC
>CAXMLS010000715.1:0-2828 GCA_964194235.1 uncultured bacterium
AGATGTGTATAAGAGACAGGTACCATACGGGTCGAGTCCCGGTAACGGGCCGTGCCAGTTTGGAAAACTTCGACGGCGGGTTCAAAAGTCTGATGCAGCAATAGTTCCGCCCCCCATTCGAAGATGTTGCTTTCACTCGGGTCCATGTGCGCGGCTTGTTCAAATTGCGCCGCCGAAACAAGATAATTTTTCGCCTGCTCCTCAATGTCTGCGAGGAGACTGTGAAGCTCGGGGGTGTCGTTCGTTTTAATGAGCTGTTCCACCTGTTGGCGGGCTTCATCCAGTTTGCCCGTTTGTTCATACGCGAGAGCTAAGTCGTACCCGTTGTTGTAAGCGCGGGGATTAGCGCCTTGAGCGCGTTTGAGGTAGGGCAGAGCCTCGGCCAGTTTGTGGACCCCAATATAAAACTCGCCGAGATTATGGTTGGCGTCGTAACCTTGCGGTTCGAACTCCACTACTCTGCGAAACTGTGCTTCGGCCTCCGTGTCTCGATGCAGGCGGACCAGGTTGGCGGCTAGCGCAGTACGTGCTTCCGCAGAATGTGTATTCAATTGCGCCGCCCTGGCAAGATATTTATGGGCTTCCTGATCCTGACTGAGTCCAACGTAAACCAGTCCAATCAATTCGTTAATCTTGAAGCTATCAGGGTTAGCTGGGAGGAGTGGGAGAAGTTGTCCTTTGGCCTCTTCATATCGGCGTGCCTGGTAGGCGGCGACGGCAGCCTCGAATTGGCGAGAGGACCGCTCGGAGGTCAAACCTGACTTTGCGGGGTGAGACAGTTGTCCACCAAGCGCCGATTCGAGACTGCCGAAGCCAAAACCAATCTCGAACGCAAAGATGAGCAAACGCGCTTTCATGAACATACTGCAGTTCCCGGCCATGATGATACTCGTACACAGAGAGGTTAATTCAAGAAAACGGCCGGGATCAATGGAGCATAAGGATTTGTATAGCGCGACCTCACGAAGTCCGGACGATGCCCGCGTGAGGGTAGGTAATCATCTTTCCCAGAATGCGGAGGCTCGCTCCTGCCCGGTAGACTCCGCCGTAGGTTCGGAGCGATTGACCGTGGATTACAACACCGAGAACTAACGAATCTGATCATGCCGAGACGCCTGCAACACATCAGACTTCGGAAAGTGTTGCCGCTAGTTAAGTTCCCTTTACGGTCTTCTACCAGTAAAATTTCAAGCCCAATTGGACTTGTCGCGCAATTCCTCTCGTCCCGTTAATAACAGTGAAATTTTTCGGATCCGTGAAATTCAGGCTCCTGAAGCTATTCGAAAAATTCGGATGGTTCAGTAAGTTGAAGAATTCACTGCGGAACTCGAACTGAGTGGTCTCGGTAACTTTAAACTGCTTAAACAATGAGAAGTCAAAGTTGTCGAACCCCGGTCCGTGCACCTGGGTGTCCTGACCTCCCAACGGCGAATAGTCCGTCTGTCCAATCGTCGTAGCTACGGGCGGATTGACAAACGCCGCGGGATTAAGAAATTGGTTGATGCCGTGAGGCCCCGAGTGCGCGTATAGATCCTGACCTTTGACCACAAAAGCGGTGCAGCCAAAATCCGCAGTCGTTGGAGTTGGGCAGCCTACGGTAAATGGGAAGCCATCCTGGAGCGTATAGATCCACTGGGCGCTCCATCCGCCAATCAATTGGTTTACAAAGCGAGGAGCGTCGCCAGCGAGGCGGTGGCCCCTGCCGATAGGAAGTTGCCAAATCCCGCTGGTGCGAAAGATATTGGGAACATCGCTGCCGCAATAGCGGTAATCGCGCTTGAGGCCAAAACCAGGGAGGAGAGGCGCACGAGCGAAATCATTTTCGCTGATACCAAGAATGTTCCGGTTATCCGTTTTGCATACCGAGCGCGTGTAGTTGAAGAGCACGTTGAGACCCTGACTGAATCTTCGCTCGAAGGAGACGGAAACGCCGTGGTAGAATGCGTCCCCGTTGGGAGCCACGTAATCGCTATTTCGAGAAAAATCGGGAAAAGGAACAAACTTCTGCGTATCGGTTCCGGGTGGCAGAATCTCGGTGGCAACGTTTCTCTTGTCGCCATTCAGCATGTGGTGAGTGCTATTCCCGACATAGTTCAGCGTAACGGTTTGACTAGGGGTCAGCTGGAATTGGAACGCTAAGTTCCACTGCTGCGTCATGGCAGTTTTCCACGGCCGCTCGAGCCCGAGCAACCCCAGTCCGTGGGGGTCAAAATTAGGGCTTGTCGGATCCGGGTTGGCTGCAGATAACCCATTCTCTAACGTGGCTTGCTGTCCGTTGGGATAGAGCAGCGGAGAGACGTCGTTCGGAGCAAAGAATGCCAGATTTACGGCGTACGGATATGTGTAGCCTGGGTCCGGCGCGCCGCCGATATTTTCAAATCCCCCATAAAAAATTCCATAGCCGGCGCGTGCCACTAGCCTCGGCGTCAGCTGGTAAGCGAGCCCGATGCGAGGCGCAAAATTGTTCAGCGGCGTGGTACTGATGCTGGGATCATTTATATAGCGAAGTTGAATACCGTCCGTAGCGAGAAGCGAGGTAAACGCGGGAGAGAGGGCTTGGTTCTTTTGTGAGGCCAGGAGCAAATACTGAGCGCCAGCGCCGGTAGGGGAGCCAGGAATCAGGTTAGCCTGTTTACCGCTGCCTTCTTGAAGCTGGCCGAAAACTTCCCATCGCAAACCGAGATTGACGGTGAGTTTGGAGGTTGCTTTCCAATCGTCCTGAAAATATGTTCCGTAATAATGCCGGAGATCGTCGGGCTGCGTGATGTTTGATGCGAAGACGGCGCTAGCGCCGCCTACATTATCTACACCTGTCTCTTATACACATC
>CAXMLS010000716.1:0-3045 GCA_964194235.1 uncultured bacterium
GATGTGTATAAGAGACAGGGTTACGTCCGCGTGCGCATCAACGGCGAACTTTTTCCTCTCGATGATCTGCCGGTGATCGACAAGCGCAAGAATCACACCATTGAAATCGTCATCGATCGCTTGCTGGTGAAGCCCGGCATTGCGTCACGGCTGGAGAAATCCATTGCCACCGCTTTAAAACTAGCTTCCGGTCTCGTCACCGTCGCGATTGTGGGCGGCCAGGAGCACGTTTTCTCAGAAAAGCTGGCGTGCCCGGATTGCGGCATTTCTGTACCGCAACTGGAGCCGCGTTCTTTTAGTTTCAATTCTCCGTACGGAGCCTGTCCGGCGTGCAACGGCTTGGGATCAAAATACGATTTTGATCCTGCCAAGGTGGTTGTCGATTGGAGTCGCCCTTTGCTGGATGGCGGCTTGGGGCCCGGCTCCAGTTCCGTCGCTCTGAAACGCACACTAGAGTTGGCCGCCTATGCGCACGGATTCGATCTCAACACTCCGTTTGAAAAGTTTCCTCCGCGCGTGCAGAACATTTTGCTCACCGGGTATCCGCCGGCGAACGAGAAACATGTTTCGCCGGAAAACATCCCCGGTAGAAAAGCTCGCAGCGAAAAAGGCTTCCGCTTCCCAGGTATCCTGAAATTCCTGCAAAGCAATTTCGAGGAATCCCGCTCCGACTCGTATTGTGAATGGATGACGCGCTACATGTCCGCCACGCTTTGCACCGCATGTCATGGCAGGCGTCTGCGCCCGGAATCGCTGGCGGTCAAGCTGGGAGGTTTGTCGATCGCGGATTTCACTGCGCTGTCGCTCACTGCGGCGCGCGGTGCTGTCGATAAAATGTTGGCGAAACTCAGCGCCCGCCAGAAAGAAATTGCCGCGCGCCCGCTGGAAGAAGTTGCCGAGCGCCTGGATTTTCTGCTGGCCGTCGGCCTCAGCTACCTGAGTCTTGATCGCTCCGCAGCCACACTTTCCGGCGGCGAAGCGCAGCGCATTCGTCTGGCAACGCAGATTGGTTCGCGCCTGCGTGGTGTTCTCTACGTCCTCGATGAGCCTTCTATCGGTTTGCACGCGCGCGATAATGACCGGCTGCTTGGCTCGCTTGAAAAGCTCCGCGATCTGGGTAACACCGTTCTCGTCGTTGAGCATGACGAAGACACCATTCGCCGCGCGGATTTTGTCGTCGATCTCGGTCCCGGTGCCGGAGAAGCGGGCGGCTATTTGGTCGCACAGGGAAAGCCCGAACACATCGAGGCCACTGCAGCATCGCTAACCGGGCAGTATCTTTCCGGCGCGGCCCGAATTGCGGTCCCGGAAAAGAGACGCAGCCCGAACGGAAAGGTGATTCAGGTTCTCGGCGCGACCGCCAACAACCTTAAAGACGTGGACATCACCTTGCCACTCGGCTTGCTCACTGTTGTCACTGGCGTATCGG
Source organism: uncultured bacterium (assembly GCA_964194235.1). GTDB lineage: Bacteria > Acidobacteriota > Terriglobia > Acidiferrales > UBA7541 > Acidiferrum. The sequence continues at coordinate 1,430 of CAXMLS010000716.1, forward strand.
GCTCGGGAAAATCCACGCTCATCAACGACATTCTTTATCGCGCGCTCGCACAAAAACTCTATCGTTCGATGGAACCGCCCGCGGCGCATCGCGAACTGCTCGGCTCCGATCAAATCGACAAAGTCATCGAGATCGACCAGGCTCCCATCGGCCGCACTCCCCGTTCAAATCCCGCGACCTACACGGGACTATTCGCTCCCATTCGCGATCTGTTTTCCATGCTCCCGGAATCGCGCGAACGCGGTTACCGCCCGGGGCGGTTTAGTTTCAACGTCAAGGGAGGCCGATGCGAAGCCTGCCAGGGCGACGGTTTACGCCGCATCGAAATGAATTTTCTCCCCGACGTATATGTCATGTGCGAAGTCTGCCGCGGCCGCCGTTACAATTCTGAAACTTTAGCCGTCCGCTACAAAGGTCACTCGATCAGCGACGTCCTGAATCTGCCGGCTTCCGAAGCGCTGAAGCTGCTTGAAAATATTCCGCAGATTCAGCAGAAACTTTCTACCCTCGTTGAAGTCGGCCTTGGTTACGTAACTCTGGGACAGTCCGCTACCACTTTGTCGGGCGGAGAAGCGCAGCGCATCAAGCTCGCGCGCGAACTTTCCAAGCGCCAGACTGGCCGCACACTTTATATTCTTGATGAGCCCACGACCGGATTGCATTTCGATGACGTTCGGAAACTTCTGGACGTTTTGCAGCGCCTCGTTGGTCTTGGCAACACTGTGCTGATCATCGAACATCATTTGGACGTTATCAAACAAGCCGATTGGGTGATCGATCTGGGCCCCGAAGGCGGCGAGGGTGGCGGCCGGATTGTCGCGCAAGGGCCGCCGGAACTGGTGGCTCGCACTAAAAAATCGTACACGGGACAAGCTTTGGCCCGTGTTCTCGACCTGAACGGGCGTTCTCTAGCCGCTGGATTGAACGGCCATGAAAAATAATTGCACGTCTCGATCAGAGCGCTTAGGGCGGCTTTTCCTCTCGCGCCCTGGCAGCCTGGTTTTTGTCTTGCGTATGCTCACACTTGCACCTAAAGTCGGCAGTCTCCGATGAGCATTTATTCCACATCGCCATTGCAGCTCGGTGCGGTGCAGACTTACCCGCTTGCTTCACGCAAAAGTAAAGTCAGCGTAAAGAATTTCGCCCAACCGCCGGCGCCGAAAAAGTCGTTTTCTGGTTTTCTCGATTCGCTGCCCGATGTTTTGGCGGCGAAGGATTTGCGTGAAATGCTCAGCTCACTCCATCGCGCCCGCGCGAAAAACAAAGCGATTCTGTGGGGCATTGGCGGCCACGTAATCAAAGTCGGCTTGGCGCCCGTGCTTATCGATCTAATGAAGCGTGGGTATATGTCCGGGATAGCCATGAACGGGGCCGCGCTGATTCATGATTTTGAAATTGCCATCGCCGGAAATACTTCTGAGGATGTTGAAGCCGGAATCGGTGCAGGAAAATTCGGCATGGCCGCCGAAACTGGCGAGCAGCTCAATGAAATTGCGGCAGAGGCCGCGCGCTCGGCAATCGGTTATGGTGAAGCTGCAGGAAGATTTCTGTCCGCCGGTAGCGGGAAAATCCGCTACGCTTCGTACAGTGTTTTGGTCTGTCTCTTATACACATCT
>CAXMLS010000717.1:0-12484 GCA_964194235.1 uncultured bacterium
ATGTGTATAAGAGACAGGGCCCAAGTAGTGCAGCGCATTTTGCAACTGGAAGGTCGGCAGGATGAGCTGGAGGTATTTTTACGTTCACAGGTCGGGTTTGCAGCGGATCAGGCGGTAGAGGTTTTGCCGGAGGATCTGCCGGGACAAGCGGAGCAGGAAGGCTCGAATCTTGTGGCGCTGGCGATGCAGAATAACAGCAGCTTGCAGTTGGCGGAGTCGGACGTACGCGCGAAGGAATTTCGGCTGACCGGAGAGAAGCGTGGATATTTTCCTACGCTGGAACTGGTGAGCGTGTATAGCCTGCTGGCAAAATTTAACAATTACGATCAATTCTTCAGGACGTTCCAGCGAAATAATTTCAATGCCGGTGTGCAGGTGCAGGTGCCGATTTTCAGCGCGCGGACCAGAGCGAATGTCAGCCTCGCGGAAGTAAACCTGGAAGCCGCAAAGGAAAGCTTGAGCAACAAAAAAACCTTAGTCAGCGCGGATGTGCGACAAAGAACCCGCGGGGTTCGCGAAAAAGATGCGGCGAAGGAAGTGGCGCGACTGGAGCTGCAACTGGCACAGCAGGATGTTGCGGTGTATCAATCGCAATACGCGGAAGGGAAGCTGAATCTGCGGGAAGTCGAGAGAGCGCGGCTAACGGAAAACGAGAGATGGATGGCGTACCTGGATGCGAATTTCCAGCGGCAGCAGGCGCAGCTTGAGTTATTGCGCGCCGCCGGGCAGCTCGACAAAGTATGGCAATAGAAAAAGGATTCGCGAGCAAGCGGGCTGCCGGATCTAGCAAGTCTGCGGAATCTGCCCAAGACAAATTGCAATTGCTGAATTCTGAAAACCTCGAAGCGCTCGCGGATAGCTTTCGGATATTGGAGCAAGGATTTGCGAATCTTCCGGGTTTCCAGAGTGAAGCGCCGGAAGTTGAGCGGTTGAGTGACGTGCTGGCCGAGACGGCCGAGCGGCTGCGGAATAACTATCCGTACTTTCATCCTCTATATGCAGGACAAATGCTGAAGCCGCCGCATCCTGTGGCGCAGCTGGCGTATACGTTGGCGATGTCGATCAATCCCAACAATCATGCGCTGGACGGCGGGCGAGCGACTTCGGCGATGGAGAAAGAGGCAGTGGCGCAAATCGCCGCGATGTTCGGGTGGACGGAATTTCTGGGTCACCTTTGCGGCGGTGGAACGATGGCGAACCTGGAAGCGCTGTGGGTGGCTGGGCAGTTGTCGCCGGGCAAAACGATATTGGCGAGCGAACAGGCGCATTACACGCACGAACGGATCAGCAAAGTTTTGCAATTGCCATTTGAAAAAGTTAAATGCGATGTGCGCGGGAGAATAGACGTGAACGCGCTGGAAGAGCGCATGGCGCGGGGTGATGTCGCGGCGGTGGTGGTCACAATGGGAACGACCTCGACCGGATCCGTGGATGCGCTGCACGAAATTCTGGCGCTGCGATCGAAGTTCAAGTTCAGAATCCATGCGGACGCTGCCTATGGCGGGTATTTTGGACTGGTGGACAACCTGGAGGCGGATACGGCGAGTGCGTTCGCAGTAATTGCGGAAGCCGACTCCATTGCAATCGATCCGCACAAGCACGGATTGCAACCGTATGGGTGCGGCTGCGTACTGTTCAAAGATCCGAGCGTGGGACGCTGGTACAAACATAATTCTCCTTACACGTATTTCAGCTCGAAAGATTTGCATTTGGGAGAGATCAGCCTGGAATGTTCGCGGCCGGGCGCTGTTGCGGCGGCGTTGTGGGCGACGCAGAGATTGCTGCCGCTGTTGAAAGGCGGAGAATTTGCCCGCGGTCTCGAAAAGGGGCGTGAGGCGGCACTGGCTTTATATGCGCACTTGCTTGGAGACGAGCGTTTCATGCCGGGGTTCGCTCCGGAGTTGGATGTGGTGGTTTTTGCCATGCGAGCGGAAAGCGTGAGCGCGGCGTCTTTGCTGGCGCGGCGGATTTTTGAGGCTGCGGCGAAGCACGATTTGCACCTGGCGCTGGTGGAGTTGCCGGTGAGTCTATGGTCGAGCGCCAGTGCGGAGATGAAACAGGACCGGGAAACGATCACGTGTTTGCGTTCGGCATTGATGAAGCCGGAGCATCTCGCATGGGTGGACCAGATCTGGCAGCGGTTGTTGGTTGCCGCGAGCGAAGTGAGGGGAGCAACTTTTAGTTAGGATTTACGTTTCCATGCGCACTCCTAAACTCGCGCCGGTCCTCTACTGCAAGTTCCACTCGCTGCTGTATTTAGCGCTTTAATGCGCGTTAGTACCCGATTGGAGAAAGGTTGGAGGGTATTACTGTAAGTCGGTTAAACTAATTACAAGGTTCCTGGTGCCTGCGTCTGACCGGTTTAGCCGGTGGGCGTCTATGCTGAAGTTTGCTCGTCGAATTCTGTGAAGAAGCTGAGGGTGAAGAATGCCGGATTTCATGAAGACGTTGCTGTTAAACCCGCCAAGTTTTGAGAATTTCGATGGCGGAGCTAGTTCGCGCTGGCCCGCGACGCGCGAGATTGAGTCGTATTGGTATCCCGTCTGGCTGACGTATCCCGCCGGAATGATTCCGGGTAGCCGGTTGCTGGACGCCTCGCCGCACAAGGTGAACTGGCAGCAGACGGTGGAAATCTGCAAAGACTACGAATTTCTGATTTTGTTCACTTCGACCGTGGGTTTCGAGAGCGACATCAAGCTCATCCGCAAAATCAAGGAATCGAATCCGGGAATGAAGATCGCTTTCGTGGGGCCGCATGGGCACATCAAGCCCGACGAAACGCTGATGGCCAGCGAAGATATCGATTTCGTGACGCGCGGGGAGTTCGATCACTCTGTCGTGGAATATGCGCAGGGCAAAGCGATCAGCGAAATCATGGGCGTGAGTTACCGCAAAGATGGGCGGATTGTGCACAATGCGCCGCGCGCGCAACTGCACACCGCGGAGCTGGATGCTCTGCCGTTTGCGACCGACATTTACAAGCGCGACCTGGAAATTGAACGCTACAACGTACCATTCCTGCTGAATCCCTATGTTTCGTTTTACACCACGCGTGGATGCCCGGCGCTGTGTACGTTCTGCATGTGGCCGCAAACAATTTCCGGGCATGCGTGGCGGACGCGGTCCACGGAGAACGTGGCGCGCGAAGTGAAGCAAGCCATCGAATATTTTCCGCAGATGAAAGAAATTTTCTTCGATGACGATACATTCAATATTCGCAAGGACCGGGTGCTGGATCTTTGCACCAAGTTCAAGCCGCTGAAATTTCAGTGGTCGTCCACGGCGCGTGTGCATAGCGACTACGACACGCTGAAGGCCATGGCCGATGCCGGGGCGCGGTTGTTTATCGTGGGATTCGAATCCGGCGATCCACAAATTTTGAAGAACATCAAGAAGGGCGCAACGGTTGAAATGGCGCGCACCTTCATGAAGAACTGCCGCAAGGTCGGCATCCGAGTGCACGGCGACTTCATCATCGGACTGCCCGGCGAAACGCGGGAAACCATTCAGAAGACAATCGATTTCGCGAAGGAACTGGATCCGGAAACGATTCAAGTTTCGCTGGCACACGCGATGCCCGGCACGGAACTGTACGATTCGATGGCCAAAGAAGGCTTTCTGAAGGTGGAAGCGCTGGCCGACTCCGGCGGACACCAACTGCCACACATCGAGTATCCGCATCTTTCCAAGGCGGAAATGATGTCAGGCGTGAACCGCTTTTACGACGAATATTATTTCCGGCCGAAAGTGGTCTGGCGCATCGTGAAAGAAGCGCTGTGGGATGGTCACGAGCGCAAGCGTCTTTATCACGAAGCGACGGAATTTTTGGCACTGCGAGCGGAGCGATTGAAGTGGGCGCGCGAAGGTGGCGACTCCATGATTTCCGTACCGCAGGCGCCTTCGGCTTCCGGCAACGACTAACCAATAAAAAATGTTCAACGAGCGAAAGCTCCGCATGAAGACGCTAGCGACGGTCTTCGTCATGGTGGTGTGCGCGACCACGGGCGATTTGCTGCTCAAGCGCGGCATGAACGAGATCGGCCCGGTGAGTTTGACGGAGGCCGGAATGATGCATGCTTTCCGGGCAGCGATGAGCAGCGGCACGATCTGGTTCGCGATTCTGGTGCTGATTGGATTCATGCTGTCGAACATGACGGTGTTGAGCTGGGCGGATTATAGCTACGTAATGCCGGCTTCGGCGATGGGCTATGCAGCGGTTACATTTGTGGGCATGGCGATTTTGGGAGAGAGAGTTTCTCTGCGGCGATGGATTGGTGTGGCGCTGATTTGCGCCGGAGTATTTCTGGTGGGCCAAACGAAGCCGCGCACGAGTGCGGTTGTGGAAGCGATGCCGTGATTCGCAACGCTGTGACGCTCATGATTTTTGTGCTGTCCGGCTCCGCGGGAGAATTGGCGGTCACGCACGGAATGAAAAAGGCCGGGGCGCCGGAACATTTGCGGCCTCGCGAGATGTTTGCTTTCTTGCAGCGCGCGTTCGTGAACGGATGGTTTTGGGTGGGCGTGCCACTGATGGCGCTATCGTTTTATTTGCTGATGGTGCTGTTATCGTGGGAACCCATCAGCCTGGTGATCCCGGCGTCGGCGCTGAGCTACGTTGTCGGGACACTGGGCGCGAAATATATTTTGAAAGAAGAAGTAAACGGCGTGCGCTGGGCGGGCGTGTTGCTGGTATGTATAGGCGTGGCCGTAGTGGCCGCAGGGTAAAGCAGGATTTTTAAGAGCTGACAACGATGAGTTTCCTTCATGGCGGATGGCGCGTCGTGGTGATGGCGCTTGCTGTAGCGCCTTTGATTTACTACGCGCTGGCGTGCGTGGCGGCGTGGAGATTTTTTAGCGGGGGCGGCGCGAAAGTAAGCGCTGTAGGCGGGAGATTTACGCCGCCTGTGAGCGTGCTGAAACCCCTGCACGGAATTGATTTCGCCTCGTATGAAAACTATGCCAGTTTTTGCCGGCAGGAATATCCCAATTACGAAATATTATTTGCGGTGAGTGAGCCAGGCGATACAGCTGTGGCTATTGTGCAGCGCTTGATGGGGGATTTTCCGGAGCGGAGGATCCGGCTGATGATCGGCGCGGAAAAGCTTGGCGCCAACGGGAAAGTAAACAGCCTGGCGAGAATGACCGCCGAAGCGGAACACGAAATACTGGTGATAAGCGACGGCGATGTTCGCGTTAGCGAGAAATATTTGCGCGAAGTTGTCGCGCCGCTGGGCGATGTTGGCGTTGGTGCGGTGACTTCGTTTTACCGCGGCATGGCGCAGAAAAATCTTTGGGCGGAGTTTGAAGCGATTGGCGCGGCGAGCGGATTTTTCCCGGGTGTGGTGATGGCGGTGTGGACAGAAGGGGTGAAGTTTGCGCTGGGCGCTTCGATTGCGACGACGAAAACGTGGGTGGGGAAGATTGGCGGCTTTGCAGCAATCGCCGGATTTCTTGCCGACGATTACGAAATTGGGCGGCGGGTCGCACAGGCGGGCGGGCGAGTGGTGCTGTCACGCGAAACGGTGTGGACGATGTATCCGGCGCAAACGGTGCGCGGTTTTTGGGAGCATCAACTGCGCTGGGCACGCACCGTGAGGTTGTGCCGGCCGGTGTCGTACGCGGCGCTTTTATTTACGCAAGGATTGCCGTGGGTAATTGCGGCGGCGATGGTGGCACCGAAGGCCTGGATTGCTGGGGCGTTTTTGTTGGCATATTTGGTGTTGCGACTGGCGATGGCGTGGACCGTGGGAGTGTGGGGCGTCGGTGACGAAGTTCTGCGGCGGCGCATGTCGCTGGTGCCTTTTTGGGATGCGATTCATTTTGTAGTGTGGGTGGTAAGTTTTGCCGCAAATCGAGTGGTGTGGGGAGGTGTGGAATATATGGTGGCTAATGGGCGGATGATGGCTGTGAGTTCGGACGGAGCGCGTAAGGTGGAAGAGGCGACGCAAATCGAACGTTGATTACGAGTGAAAGAACTGCGGCGTGAAAAACGAACGCAGAAAAAGTTAATACGCGATTGGAGGAAAGAAGGCGGGAGAGGTCCCTCCACTACGCAGGCCGACTCCTTCACCCGCGTGCGCGGGCGAAGGAGGAAAAACGTCGGCCGGCTGCGGTCGGAATGACAGTTCTTGCGTGACACGGTGTCGCGAGTTTCCGAGGAGGGGTTGAAGGAAAGAAAGACTGACGGTACACTTGATTTATAATTAAGAATGCGCGTTTGGCGATGAAGAATAACATCGCCGACAAATGTCTCGTAAGGAAGGCCGCGAAAAGTTGGTAAAACATTAAGTTTTAACCCGGTGGGAGGTCGTCCAATTGGTAGGACTCCAGACTCTGAATCTGGCTATCCTGGTTCGAGTCCAGGCCTCCCAGCCAAATCAGCTGTAGTGATAAGCCCTTGTAGATCCGCTCCAAACATCCTCTGGAAACGTTCGACATTGAACGCGAACTGTTCTGAATACATATCGGCCGTTATAAAGCTCTGCATGCGCATTACGAGCTAAAAAAAATCAAGAGTTAGTCGATCGGCACCTTCATACAGCTACGACAATTTGCCGGGCGTGAAAAGCTCGGTCATTTCCATTACGTCGCGGTAATAGTCCTTCTGTTTTAATTGCGCTGCGGCAGCTTCGTCCAGAATGGCAGTGGCGTCGGGATGAAGCTGCAATGCGGATGCGGTGACCGAAGCGGTGATGGGCCCTTCGATCGCGTTTGCTACGGCGGTGGACTTGGCCGCGCCGGTGGCGAGCATGAGGACCCGCCGGGTAGCGAGGATGCTGCAGATGCCCATGGTGATTGCCAGGCGCGGGATGGTTTCGCCAGGACCAAAAAATTTTCGATTGTCGTTGACCGTGGCTTTGCTCAGAACCTTCAGCCGGGTCTTGGACGCAAAACTGGAGGATGGCTCATTGAATCCGATGTGGCCGTTGCGGCCGATGCCAAGAATTTGCAGGTCGATGCCGCCGGCGCGCTGAATCTCGGCTTCGTACGAGGCGCAATATTTTTCGTAATCGGTGGTGACGGTGCCGTCTGGAATATGGATATTGCTTGGATCGATGTTCACATGCGAAAAGAAATGTTCCAGCATGAAATGGTGAAAGCTCTGCGAATGTTCGGGAGCAATTCCCAGGTACTCGTCGAGATTAAAAGTAATCACTTGAGAGAAATCGAGCGACTCTTCGCGGTGCAATCGCGCGAGTTCGCGATAGACGGCAACGGTAGTGCTGCCGGTAGCAAGGCCTAATTTGATCGCCGGATTAAGACGCACGGCCTTGGCGATGGAGCGCGCGGCTTCGCGGCTCACTTCTTCGGCGGTCGGTTTAAGCACCACGAGCATGGTTCAGGGTCACCTGATTTTTAGAATGCGGACGCTCTTGCCATTTGGACTTTTCTAGGACATTCTCTGCTGCGCGCGCCTCGATAGACTACAACATCCGGGCAAATAAATGCTGGTCCTGGCGCGCCTAAAACGATTTAATTCTGCACCGGGCAGTTTATTTATGCCAGCCACTGCCGCGCTGGCCTCATCCGTTGTGACGATCGGCAGGAAATGGCAAGGAGAGTAAATACCAAAAATGGCGCTTACTTCAACCGACTGGATTGTTATCGGCGCGTATCTGCTGCTCAACTTGCTTATCAGCTTGTACTACCGCCGCCGCTCGTCGGGAAGCACGGAAGAATTTTTCGTTTCCGGTCGAAATGTTTCGTGGTGGCTGGCGGGCACTTCGATGGTAGCGACGACTTTCGCGGCGGACACGCCGCTGCTAGTTGCGGGATTAGTGGCGAAAAACGGAATTTCAGGAAACTGGCTTTGGTGGTCGCAATGCTTGTGCGGCATGATGACGGTCTTCTTTTTTGCGCGGTATTGGCGGCGCGCCGAAATTCTCACCGACGTCGAATTTGTGGAGCTTCGCTATGAAGGGAAGCCCGCAGCGTTTCTACGGGGGTTTCGCGCGATCTATCTAGGCGCGCTGATGAATTGCCTGATTCTAGGCTGGGTAATCAAAGCGATGATCAGCATCACGACGGTGCTGCTGGGCGATGCGATTGCCGCGGGCCGCGTGCTGCAGATTTCAACTGGCGGCCACGTGTGGTTGCATTACACGCTGGGAACGCCAGTGCACACCGCCTTGCTGATCTGCGTACTGATACTGGTGCCATTCACGGGGGCATACACGTTCATTGGCGGATTGTGGGGCGTACTGGTCACGGACCTTTTTCAATTTATTTTGAAGATGACCATGATCGTGGTACTTGCATGGATCGCGGTGGCGAAAATCGGCGGTATGACCCTACTGAAAATCCAGTTGGCGCACGTGGACAGTGAGGTGCGGCAGTCGGGGCAAGCCACGGGATCGATTTTGTCGTTCTTTCCTTCGTTTCATTTGGGGTGGACCACGGACGCACTCTGGACCCTGCCGGTAATCACGTTCTGCCTGTATTTGGCGGTGCAATGGTGGGCGAGCTGGTATCCCGGCGCTGAGCCGGGCGGCGGTGGCTACGTGGCGCAGCGCATGTTCAGCGCTAAGGACGAAAAAAATTCTTTGGGCGCCACACTGTGGTTCAACATCGCGCACTATGCGATGCGGTCATGGCCGTGGATTCTTACCGGGCTAGTAGCGGTGGCGGTGTATTCGCCGCATGGCGGGCTGCATCCCAGCATGGAGTTTGCCGCGGAGCCGGAAAAAGGTTACGTGATGGTGCTGCGCGATTTTCTGCCGCCGGCGTTGCGTGGATTGATGGTGGCGGCATTTCTCGCGGCATTTATGTCCACCGTCGGTACGCAATTGAATTGGGGTACTTCGTACCTGATCAACGATTTGTACCGACGCTTTCTGGTGCGTAAGGGAACAGACAAGCATTACGTATTCGTCAGCAAGCTGTTTATCGTGCTGCTGGTGATTTTGAGCGGCTATGCGGCGGCGAATATCAATTCGATTCAGTCGGCGTGGCAGTTGCTGTTGGGAATGGGTGCGGGCACGGGCAGCGTTTTGTTGTTGCGATGGTACTGGTGGCGGATTAATGCATGGAGCGAAATTTCCGCGATGGTCGCGGCGTTCATCGTGTCGATTTCGCTGCAGCGCGTGCATTTCGAGGGCAATGATTCGGTGGTGTTTGCAAAGGCGGCTTTGATCACCACCATTTCGACGACGGTGGTGTGGCTGGTGACCACGCTGATTACCAAACCGGAGTCGGACGCGCGGCTCTTGAAGTTTTACCGCCGAGTACAGCCGACGGTGCACGGATGGAAAAGAATAGCGGCGCTGGCTCCGGAGATTCCCCCCGTACGCGATCTGGGCGCGAACACGTTTGATTGGTTGATGGGTTGTGCGCTGGTCTATTGCGCGATGTTCGCGATTGGAAAACTGGTGTTGCAGGAATGGTTGCCGGGATTTCTGTTAATGGGGTGCGCAAGCGCGGCGGGGTATTTCATCTATTGGAGCTTGTCGCGTCGTGGATGGAAAACGTTTTCGGTCGGGACGGAAACTGGGGCGGGGGCGCAACCCGAAATTGTCGCTGGAAGCGATTAGAGAGAAGCGAGGAACCAAGAAAGATTCCTCGGTTGTTACAGCACTCTATCGCGAGGCGCTGGGTAAACACCTGCATGCTGGCGTAAAATGCGACGAGACGATGGAAAATAGAACGTCGCTGCACACCTAGCCGATGCCAAAACTACAGACCATAGAAGATCAGCGCCTTGAAGAAACCCGCACGCGCACAAAATATTGGAAGCGATGGGGGCCGTATCTTTCCGAACGGCAGTGGGGCACGGTGCGCGAGGATTACAGCGCGAAAGGCACACCGTGGGAATCTTTTCCGCACGAACACGCAATGTCCCGCACCTATCGATGGGGTGAAGATGGTATCGGAGGGATCAGCGACCGCCACCAAATGATTTGTTTCGCAGTGGCGCTATGGAATGGGCGCGATCCCATTTTGAAAGAACGGCTGTTTGGCCTGAACGGGCACGAGGGAAATCACGGCGAGGATGTGAAGGAATATTACTTCTACCTCGATTCCACACCGACGCACACGTATATGCGGATGCTTTACAAATATCCGCAGGCGGAATTTCCGTACGAGAAGCTGGTTGAAGAAAACGCGCGGCGCGATCGCATGCAGCCGGAATACGAGCTGTTGGATACGGGAGTGTTTGCCGAGAACCGTTATTTTGACGTGTGCGTGGAATACGCGAAAGCCGATGTGGAAGATATCCTGATCAAAATCACGGCGGTCAATCGTGGTCCCGAGGCGGCTACTTTACACCTCTTACCATCACTGTGGTTCAGGAATACCTGGTCGTGGGGAAAGGATGAGCGCCGGCCGTCGGCGCGCAAAGCGGTGGACATTCCGAACTCCCAGTGCGTGGAACTGGATCACTGGCAATATGGGAAGCGTTGGCTTTTGTGCGAAGGCTCGCCGGAATTACTTTTCACCGAAAACGAAAGCAATAATGTGCGGCTCTTCAATGGCAAAAACCTGACACCTTTTGTAAAAGATGCCTTCCATGAGTATGTGATTCACAAAAACCTGGCCGCGGTGAATCCGCAGAAAACGGGCACGAAGATGGCTGCGTATTATCCGGTGAACTTGCCGCCGAGCGGAAGCGTCACCTTGAAACTGCGATTGACGGATTTTGAACCGCTGGGCGGAATGGATAGTAGATCGTCGAAAGTGGGGACGATTACTTCGCCGGGGCACAGAGAGCGTGCCGAAAATGTTCCGGGTACAAATGATTTTGGCGAGGGATTTGAGCGGCTGTTCGTTTTGCGGCAAAAAGAAGCGGATGATTTTTATGCGGCGCGGATACCCAAGGAGTTGTCGGAAGACGCACGCTTGGTAATGCGCCAGGCGTTGTCGGGAATGCTGTGGTCGAAACAGTTCTATCACTACGACGTGCAGACATGGCTGACCGGCGATCCCGCGGGGCCGGCGCCCCCGGAAGAACGATGGGAGGGAAGAAATAAGGACTGGACGCATTTGTACAACGACGACATCGTTTCGATGCCGGACAAATGGGAATACCCATGGTACGCCGCGTGGGATCTGGCGTTTCACTGCGTGTCACTGGCGATTGTCGATCCGGATTTTGCGAAAGATCAGCTCGTTCTGCTGCTCCGCGAGTGGTACATGAACTCGAACGGGCAATTGCCGGCATACGAATGGGCGCTGGGGGACGTGAATCCACCGGTGCACGCATGGGCTGCATGGCGAGTTTATAAAATTGAGCGACGGGTGCGCGGCGTCGGCGACCGCGCGTTCCTGGAGAAAGTTTTCCATAAGCTGCTATTGAATTTCACCTGGTGGGTGAATCGCAAGGACCCGGACGGATCGAATATTTTTCAGGGCGGATTTTTGGGCCTCGATAATATTGGCGTGTTTGACCGGTCGTCGCCGGTGCCGTCGGGCGGCCGTCTGGAACAGTCCGACGGAACCAGCTGGATGGGAATGTATTGCCTGAACATGCTGGCAATTGCTTTGGAACTGGCGAAGGAAGACAAGGCTTACGAAGATATCGCCAGTAAGTTTTTTGAGCATTTCGTTTACATTGCGCACGCGATGAATAATTTCGGCACGCGCGGGCGATCGCTGTGGGATGAAGAAGACGGCTTCTACTATGACGTTTTGCATGTGCCGAACGGGCAGGACCAGTTTTTGAAAGTTCGCTCGATGGTGGGGCTGATTCCATTGTTCGCGGTGGAAACGCTGGAACCGGAGGCTATCGATCGCCTTCCAGGATTTAAACGGCGGATGCAGTGGTTCATCGACAATCACCCGGACGTGCCGGATCACATCGACATGTCACAAAAGTCAGCGCGCGGCGTGCGCTTACTGCTCTCGCTGGTCAGCCGCAAGCGGCTGGGGCGGGTTTTGTCCCGCATGCTGGACGAAGCGGAATTCCTTTCGCCGTATGGCGTGCGGGCTTTATCGCACTATCACCAGGACCATCCTTACGAAATGCATTTCAACGGGACAGTGAATCGTGTGAACTATGAGCCGGCGGAATCGACCACCGGACTGTTTGGCGGAAATTCCAACTGGCGCGGCCCGGTGTGGTTTCCGGTGAATTACCTACTGGTGGAATCGCTGCAGAAATTTCACCATTATTTCGGCGAGGACTTTAAAGTGGAATGCCCCACGCATGCGAATAATGAAATGGATCTCTGGCAGGTTGCCGCCGAAATATCGCGGAGATTAACGCACATTTTTCTGCGCGACGAAAAAGGACGCCGCCCGGTGTTCGGCGACGCGAATATTTTTCAGAGCGATCCACATTGGCGCGATCTGATTCTTTTTTACGAGTACTTCCACGCAGACAACGGCGCCGGGCTTGGTGCCGGGCATCAAACCGGTTGGACGGGGCTGGTGGCGAAATTGATTGAACAGAGCGGGGAATGACTGAGCCCGCGTAAAAATGATTTGGAACCAGGCAGATGTTTCCGCAACTGCGCGGACGGTGTTAATTCTGTCTCTTATACACATC
>CAXMLS010000718.1:0-2811 GCA_964194235.1 uncultured bacterium
ATGTGTATAAGAGACAGGCCTTGGGGATATCCTGCCCGGGCGATCGTGGAGTTTCTCGCGGAGCTGAATTATCGCTGGTTCGCCATCGCATCGGATGGTTCCATGCATCCGGTATCAACCAATCTGGATTCCTACGACGCCAATCTGGTGGCGCTGCCGTGCGAGCGCGTTCGGGAATTCCGCAATCTTGCGGAGCGCAAGACTGCATTCCATCGAACCGCATCCGGACCACCCTCTGATCGCAGCCGTGGCGTGCGAATCCTCAAGTCGATGGTCAAAATACGCGGCGATCAGGCTAATCCCTGAGAACGCCGCGGCCACTAAAAAAGTCTGCGCCGTAAACTTAAGCGCCGGCGACATAGATCGCTATAATCAAAGACGTGAAAAAAGCCGTTGGCCGCGCAGCGTTAAACGATCGCGAAAGCTGCGTCGGTCGCACACGCTTTGTGGTTTGTAGACCTTCCGCATTTCTCTGAACATGACCCGCTCGCTGCTCACCATTCTCGCGATGCCGAAGCCGTTTCGCGGCCATATCGGCATGATTCAGCGCAATGCCATTCAAAGCTGGGCGCAGCTAGTGCCCAGGCCGGAAATTTTTCTTTTCGGTGAGGAAGAAGGCACCGCTGAAATTGCCGCGGAACTTCAGCTTAACCATCTGCGCGACATCAAGCGCAACGACCTGGGCACTCCTCTGCTGAATGACCTGCTACAACGCGCCAGAGAAGTAGCCCGCACTCCGCTGCTTTCCTACGTCAACAGCGACATTATTCTCCTGCAGGAGTTTCACGACGCTGCCGCCTCCCTTCACGCCAACCTCTCCAAATTTCTTGGCGTCGCCTATCGCTGGGAGATCGATCTTCGTACCGAATTAAACTTCGATGGCGCGCCTCATCTGAACCTCGGCTCTCTGCCTTCCGGTGCTCCCGGACATCACACCGCCATCGACGCTTTCGTGTTCACGCCGGACATGTATCTCGAGGTGCCGCCGCTGGCCATTGGCCGCGCGTGGTTCGATCAATGGCTGATTAAAGATGCGCGCAGTCACAAAATTCCCGTCGTTGACGTAACGCGCGTCGCGCGCGCCATCCATCAGCACCACGATTACGCTCACATTTCCGGAGGCCAGCAGGGCGCCTACGCTGGAGAAGAAGCGCGGCGCAATTTGGAATTATACGGTGGGGTGCCGCATGCCTTCACGCTGCTGGATGCCACTCACGAACTGCTGCCGAACCGCGCCATCCGCCGCATTCATTTTCGTCGGCAAAAATTCGCGCTGCAGCAATGGCTCTGGCGCATATTCGTACAGCGCACCGCGGCGTTTCGCCATCGCCTGGGCTTACGCCGCCCCGCAAAACCAAACTCCGCTGCCAAGCGCACCTTGCCGTAGGCAAACAAACCCATCGCTTACAGCGTGGCAACCATGCAGTCGCCCAACCGGCACCACCACGTTCCGTCGTTCTCGCGAAATATCGTACACTTGTGGAACGAATTCGGTCGCCGCACTGGCGTACCTACGCCGCGAAATTCGTTCATCTAAAGGCGCAATCTCTTGGCAAAACTGCCCATAAGCGTTCTGATCGATACGTATAATCACGAGCGCTTCATCGAAAAAGCCATCACCAGCGTCCTTGAGCAGGATTTTCCCGTCTCCGAACGGGAAATTATTGTGGTAGACGATGGCTCGACCGATCGCTCTCCTGCCATCATTCAGAAATTTCATCCTCACGTGCGTTACCTTCGCAAAACAAATGGCGGCCAGGCGTCAGCATTCAACGCCGCAATACCCGAGTGCCGTGGCGAAGCCATTGCCTTCCTCGATGGCGATGATTACTGGCTGCCGGGAAAACTGTCTCGCGTCGCCAGTGTTCTAGCAAAAAACGAGACCGTTGGTTTTGTCGGCCACGGAATCAAGGAGTGTTTTGCAGACGGCAGGGAACACCTTGTCACTCCTGAAAAAGACGAGCGGTTTCAGATCGATTCGCTCGCCACCGCTCGGCTATTTCGTTTGCGCAAAAGTTATCTAGGAACCAGCCGCATGACCATGCGCGCTGCCCTGGCTCGTCGCATTCTGCCCGTTCCCGAAGCGCTTGTTATCGAAGCCGACGAATATCTTTTCACTCTGGCAGCGGCGATGAGCGAGACCGTTATTCTCAAGGAACCCCTAACCTGTTACGTCATTCACGGCCATAATCTTTATTTTAGCCCCGGCTCCAGTGCCGCAGGTTTACGACGTATGCAGCAGGTCATGGCTACCCTGGTGTCCTCTTTCAACACCACGTTGCCGATTCTCGGTTTAGCGCCAGATGTGGTTAATTGCATCGTGGAAATTATTCAGGCCGAGTCTGATCGTCTACGCCTGATGCTCGATGGCGGTGCCCCCTGGGAAACTATCCGCGCCGAAAATAAGTTGTTCGAAGTGCTTCATGCGGATGCCTCCGGCTCGCAGCGTGTTTTTAGAGCTCTTACCATGCTCCCGGCTTTATTCCTGCCGGCAAAATGGTTTTACGCTGGCCGCCGCTGGCTGGGCAATCGCACGTGGTATCGCAATATTAGAAAGGGCCCCCTGTCGATTCCTGCTGTGACCAAGGTCGCCGCGCGCCAGGAGTTCAAAGCTTGATTCGCATGCATTACATCGTGGACATTACGTCCTCACAGTTTAAGATTTCGCATTCTAATTTCCGGGCTGCGTGCGGAACCACCCGCACGTTGCGATAATAATCTCTTTATGGACAAAATAAATTCCATGCGCCGCGATTGGGACGATCGCGCGCGCAAAAACGCCTTCCACTATATCTGTCTCTTATACACATC
>CAXMLS010000719.1:0-4335 GCA_964194235.1 uncultured bacterium
TCCGTGGCCGACAACACCAAGACCGCCACAACAACCATTACGATTACCGGTGCGGCCCCACCGCCGTCGGGTTCCGTAACGGTCAGCATCACTCCTAAGCGCGTCGGGTTGACCACCGGCCAGGCACAAACGTTCACGGCCACCGTAAGCGGAAGCGCCACCACAACGGCCACGTGGGAAGTGGACACCATCCCCGGAGGCAGTTCGTCGGTAGGGACCATCAGCGCCGGCGGAACATACGCGCCGCCGTCCAGTCCCGGCACGCATACGGTTATCGCGCGTAGCGTCGCCGACACCACCGTTTCCGCGTCTGCCACCGTAGCGATTACGGACCTGGGCGGAGTATTCACCTATCACAATGACCTATCGCGCGGCGGCGTTAACTCCAAAGAGTACGCGCTGACCACTTCGAACGTGAACGGCTCTACGTTCGGCAAACGCTTCGGGTGCGGGATCGACGCAGCAGCCTACGCGCAGCCCTTGTGGGTGGCCAATGTAGGAATCGGCGGTGGAACGCACAACGTGGTCATCGCGGCGACGCAGCATGACACTGTTTATGCGTTCGACGCAGACGCAACGCCATGCCAGACCTACTGGCAAAAGAGCTTACTTGGGTCCGGCGAGACCTGGGTCAACAACGGCGATGTGGGCACCGAAGACATCGCTCCGGATATCGGCATCGTGGGTACGCCAGTGATTGACGCGGGGACCAACACGATTTACTTGGTGTCCAAATCCAAATCGGGTGGCAATTTCCATCAGCGCCTGCACGCCTTGAATCTGAGCGATGGCTCCGAAAAATTTTCTGGACCCACGGAAATTTCGTTTTCCGGATACGGGCATTCCTTCGATCCCTTGCGGGAGAATCAACGGTGCGGGCTGGCGCTGGTGAATGGCGTGGTGTACATCGCGTACGCCTCGCACGGCGATCATCCCACCTACTACGGGTGGGTGGTTGGTTACAACGCTTCCAACTTGTCGCAAGTTAACCTCTTCAACGTGAATCCAAATTCCGGTTATGGCGGCATCTGGATGTCCGGAGCCGCACCCTCGGCCGATTCCAGTGGCAATCTATACGTCACCACGGGGAACGGAAATTGGGACGGCAATTCGGAATTCGGCGATAGCTTTTTGAAGCTGTCTACGGGCGGCGGCCTCGGCGTTACCAGCTATTTCACTCCGAACAACGAGAACGGATTGAACAGCGGAGATTTGGATCTGGGCGCCGGCGGGGCGGCAATCCTGGTCGACCAGAACCTGGTCATTGGCGGAGGTAAAGAGGGAACACTGTACGTGCTGAATCGCGACGATCTGGGCGGAAAACATGGCGGGGATAAAAGCGCGGTGCAAAGCTTCTCCATCGGAAACGCGATCTTTGCCACGGCGGCGTTTTGGCAGAACACCGTGTATATTGCGCCCGTCAGCGATCACCTCAAAGCATTCAACTTGAACACGTCATCGGGAACATTTTCCACGTCCTCTTCTTCGCAATCGCCCGGCTCGTTTGGATTCCCTGGCGCGACTCCGTCGGTCTCGTCGCAAGGATCGTCCAACGGAATCGTGTGGGCGATTCAAAGCGCCGGCTCGGCAGTACTGCACGCCTACGACGCCACGAATCTGGGCTCGGAGTTGTGGAACAGCGGAGGCAGCGCGGGAGGCTATGTGAAGTTCACGGTGCCTACCGTGGCCAACGGCAAAGTCTACGTGGGAACTTCCAGCGAGATTAGCGTGTACGGTTTGTTGCCGAACTAAGCTGGATGCGCTTGGCGCATTCGATGGAACGCCGCCAGAATCGTCCGAGCTATTGCTCAGCGATGTTCCGGCGGCGTTTTTAGTTTACACGTGCAATTGCGGCGCCCACGCGACCTACATTCCTTCGTAATTCGGGCCACCGCCGCCTTCGGGCACCACCCAATCGATAATCTGATAGGGGTCCGCGATATCGCAGGTCTTGCAGTGTACACAATTGGCAGCGTTGATTTTTAACTTGAGCTGGCTGCTGGCGTCTCTAGCCATCTCGTACACAGCTGCAGGACAAAAATACTGGCAGGGATTGCCGTATTCCACTACGCACTTTGTAACGCAAACATTTAAATCGCGAACGATTAAATGGCAGGGCTGATCTTCTTCGTGCCGCGTGCCGGAATGATAGACATCCGTCAGGCGGTCGAATGTCAGCTTGCCGTCGCCGTTGAAGCGCTCCAGTTCCAGCGGTTGCTCGCCGGTAGCGGACGCGTTGCCATGATTACCATCTGCATCGTTCAGCTTTTTGTAGGACTGATAGCCCGCGTGCGCACGCATCGGATCGATCAGTCCGCGTCCGCCGGAAATAAATTGCAGGCCCGTCTGCAGCAGACCAGGGTAAAGTCCGTGTTGAAACGACTGGTGAAAATTGCGCACGGCCCACAGTTCTTTCTTGATATAGCTTTGTTCGACCTTTTTGGGAAACGCGGTCAGAGTTTTTGCGGAAGTGTCGCCGGCTTTGAGCGCATCGAAAATAGTTTCGGCCGCAAGCATTCCGCTTTTCATCGCCAGGTGAATACCCTTCAGCCGCTGCGAATCCAGGAAGCTGCCGGAATCACCGATGATCAGGCCGCCATCCAGATAATTTCGTGGCATGGCGTACCAGCCGCCATACGGCAACGACTTCGCGCCGTAACGCACCATTTTGCCGCCATCGAGAATTTTTTTGAGGTACGGATGCGTCTTCCACGTCTGAAACGCGGCGTGCGGATCGAACCGCGGGTCGGCGTATTCCAGCGCCATCACCAAGCCAATCGAGAGCCGATTGTTGGCCAGTCCGTAAATCCATCCACCGCCGTACATGTCTGTCGAAATAGGCCAGCCCAGCGTGTGCGCTACAAATCCCGAAGCGATTTTTCCCGGTCGCACATCCCACAGTTCCTTGATGCCCAGGCCGTAACTTTGCGGATTGATGTTGGCGAGATTTTTCTTCTCTACCAATTGTTTGGTGAGCGAGCCGCGCGTGCCTTCGGCCAGAACGGTAACCTTGGCGCGCAATTCATACCCGGGCGTGAAGTTATCCTTGGGCTTTCCGTTTTTGTCGATGCCTTTGTCTTCGGTGATGACTCCGGCGATGCCCTCGCCCTCATAAATCAGAGATGCGCCGCCGAACTGCGTGAACAAATTGACGCCAGCGGCCTCGACCAGGCCACCCATCCATTTCACGATTTTGTTCAGCGAAACGACGTAGTTGCCTTTGTTTTTGAATGGCGGCGGCGTGAGGGGAAACCGCACGGACGCACCTTTAGTGAAAAATAATGCCGAGTCATCGGTGACCGGGGTGTCCAGCGGGGCGGAATTCTTGTAATCCGGAACGAGCTCGGCGAGCGCTTTGGGATTCATGATGGCGCCGGAAAGCTGGTGCGCGCCTACTTCGCGCCCTTTTTCGAGCACGTAAATATTTTCCGCGGATAATTGCGGGCCGTTTGTGGTGCCACCGGCTTCATTGTGCTTCTTGATCAGATTTGCGAGATGCAGCGCGCAGGAAAGACCGGCGGGCCCGGCGCCGACAATCAATACATCCGCTTCCAGTTGCTCGCGTTGTACGGTCATGCCTTTATTCTAGCAAATGAGGGCGTTTGGCCTGGTTTTGCGGTTAGGTCTTGGCTTTTTCGAGGGCTTCGGTGAGGGCGGGCATAATTTCGAAAATATCTCCGACTACGCCGTAATCGGCAATTTCAAAAATGGGCGCGTTCTGATCTTTGTTGATGGCCACGATGGTGCGCGCGCCTTTCATACCCACGACGTGCTGAATCGCGCCACTAATGCCGAGGGCCAGGTATAGTTTCGGCGCGACGGTCTGGCCGGAGCTGCCGATCTGGCGTTCCATCGGAAGCCAGCCCTCATCGCAAATCGGCCGCGACGCCGCAATCTCGCCGCCAATGGCTTTGGCAAGCGCTTCGGCTTGCGGAATATTTTCAGGAGCTTTTATGCCGCGTCCGACGGAGACGATTATGGGAGCTTGCGTTAAATCGACGGCGGATTTTGCTTCCTTGAAAAGCTCCAGAGGCTTGGTGCGAATTTGTTCCGGCTTCAGGTCAACGGTAATTTTATTGATCGGCGCTTTGCCGGAAGGATTTGCGGCCAGCAGGTCCGCGCGAAACGCGCCGGACTGGAATGAAGCAAACCACGGGCCGTCACCCTGGAACGTTACGTCCGCGACGGTCTTTCCCTGAAACATCTGGCGAACGAAAACCAGTTTGTCCGCGTCTTTGTGGTGGGAGATGCAGTCGGCGATCATGCCTTTGCACGTCATGGCGGCGAGTTTGGGCGCAAAATCGCGGACCTGATAGGCTGTCTCTTATACACATC
>CAXMLS010000720.1:0-9462 GCA_964194235.1 uncultured bacterium
ATGTGTATAAGAGACAGGCGTAAGCCCTTGGATTCCGCCGCGCCCAGCGCGAGAAACTTCACCTGCTCTTCATCGATTTCGGCAATTAAGGCGCACGTTTTTGTGCTGCCGATGTCCAGCCCGATTATGTATTTATCCCTCTTGCTCAAATCCACTCCTGCGTACTTACCTGGCTTTGGCGACCGTAACGCCCGCGCTGGTGTCGGGGTTGATGATCACTTGCCGAGAATACTGCAAATCGATGGACTGCACATGTCCGGCATTGGCCTGCCACTGAGAAAAATTATCGGCGAGCATGCGATATTTCTGGGTGAAGTCTCCGCTGCCGAAATGAACGGTAACCGCCTGGGGATCATTCGCGCCGGCGAGGCCGGTCATTACCGCGCGCAAATCCCTGGGGCTGGAAAGATCGATCTCGCTGACCTGGTCGGACGATCCGGAACGGACCAGGTCAATGTCCTTCATAAATTCCTGATAGGTTTGCATGCGCTTTTCGCGTTGTTCGCGCGAAACTTCGTCGGGCACGCCGTTGACGATGGGAAAATGCCAGTCTTCGCTTTGCGTGCGGTCGAGTATCACGCCGTGCGCGTCAATGAGATACAAGGCGTTGGCGTTGCGCGCGAAAGCGATGGGGGTGCGCTCGGCCAATTCCACGCGAATGCGATTCGGGAGGATGCGCTGAATGCTGGCGGACTCCACCCATGGAAGCTGTTCCAATTCGCTGCGGCGCTTGTCGAGAGGAATTTGCAACACGCTGCGATTGCGATCACGCAAAAATTGTTTTAGAACGGCTTCGCGCGGGACAAACCGGTTTCCGGTGAGATCGATCTGGTCGGGCTTCAAGAGCATCAGGTGCGGTGAGTACAAAAGGAAGCGCACGCCCACGACGGCAATCGTAATAGAGGCGATTCCCGCGACGCTCAAGACGGCTACACGTCGATAAAATGCCCATCCACGCTTGCTGAATTTTCTACGACGGATCTCCACCGGTTTTTGGCGGCGCAAATAACGCGGTTCTTTATCGGCGAGCAGTTCGGGCCGGTAAGAATCGGCTTCGGCCGCGCCGGAGCGATTTCTTGAAATGGTCTTTACGCGTTCCATACGACCACCTCATTTTCCAGCTCAAATCCGTACGCTTTGCGGACGCGCTCGCGCACATCGGCGATCAGCGCGAGCATATCCTCGGCGCTGGCGGTGCCGGCGTTGACGAAAAAATTTGCGTGGCGGTCGCTGACGCGCGCGTCACCCACGGAAAGACCTTTGAGGCCCAGCTCATCGATCATGCGGCCGGCGGACGCACCGGGAGGATTTTTGAAGATGCAGCCCGCACTTTTTTGTCCGAGCGGCTGGCTGGCGCGGCGTTTTTCGTTACAGATACGAATCCCTTGGAGAATTTCGCGGAAAGGTTTGGAGGGAAGTTCCAGTTTCACCGCGAGCATCATATCATCGGGCGCAAACGATGTATGCCGGTATTCAAAAGAAATTTGATCGCCTTTTAAAACCTCGATAGTGCGGCCGGCAGCGCGATAAACTTTTACTTCGCGCACGTAGGTACCAATCTGAATCCCGTACGCGCCGGCGTTCATTCGCAACGCGCCACCGACGGTGCCGGGCACTCCGATCAGGCCTTCCATACCGCCGAGATCGCGCTTGGCGCAAAAGGTGACCATACGGCCAAGCTCCGCGGAAGCGTCCACCATGGCGAAATTTCCTTCGATGACTACATCGGGATCGGGCTGCGCGAGTTGCACGACCACCCAGGGGAGTTCGCCGTCGGCGACCAGAAGATTCGAGCCACCGCCGAGAAATTTAAACGGAATTCCTCCGGCGTCGAGCAGGTTGAGCACGTCGGGAATGGATTCGTGCTTCTTCATGCGCAGCAGGTCGGTGGTGCCGCCGATGCCGAGATAGGTTATTTCGGCAAGCGAAGCCCCAGGTTTGCGGTCGACGCCGAGGTCGGGAAGTGCCGCGAGAATTTTTTGATCTTCAATACGCATGGTGCGCCGGATGCTCCGCTCGCAGTGAAGCGAGAATTTCGTTGCTGGCGCGGCTGATGTTGCCGGCGCCGATAGTAAGAATAGCGTCGCCGGCTTTCGCTTGGGCGAGAAGGTACTCGATACCCGCCTGCATCGATGGGAAAAAGTAAACGTGCTTGTGGCCCGCTTCACGGATGGCATTGGCGAGGGCTTCGCTGGTGACGCCAGGGATTGGAGACTCACTGGCCGCGTAAATGTCGGTGAGCACCAAAATATCGGCGAGATTGAAGGCGCGGCAAAATTCATCCCAGAGATGCTGGGTGCGCGAGAAGCGATGCGGTTGGAAGAGCACCAGCAAGCGATCGAACTTGCAGATTTTCGCGGCTTCAAGCGTGGCGCGAATTTCGACGGGATGATGGCCGTAGTCATCGATGACGGTCACGTCATTCACCACGCCTTTGATATCGAAGCGGCGTCCGACACCGGAAAATTTGGCCAGGCCATCGCGAATCAATTCGACGGGAACGCTTAAGTAGAGAGCCACGGCGGCGGCAGCGGCGGCGTTGCGCACGTTGTGAATGCCAGGCGGATGCAGCAAGCGGAAACTGCCCAGCGCTTCGCCTTTGAAGGCGAGATTAAATTCGCTGACCACACCTTCGAGTTTTACTTCGCTGATGACGAGATCGGCCTGGCTGGACGTACCGTAGGTGATGATCGGGCGCTTGATGTGCGGGATGATCGCCTGCACGTTGGGTTCGTCAATGCAGAGGATCGCGGCACCGTAAAATGGAACGCGATTTACAAACTGGATGAATGCTTCCTGAATGTCTTCAAGCGAAGAGTATTGATCGAGATGCTCACGATCGATAGTGGTGACCACCGCAACGACCGGCGCGAGCAAAAGAAAACTGCGATCGCTTTCGTCGGCTTCCACGACAAAATATTCGCCCTTGCCAAGTTTCGCAGTGGTGCCGGCCTGATTTACGCGGCCGCCGATTACAAACGTGGGATCGAGATGCGCGGCGGCTAGAACGGAAGCCACGATGGAAGTGGTGGTGGTTTTTCCGTGGGCTCCGGCGACGGCGATGCCGTACTTCAAGCGCATCAACTCGGCGAGCATTTCGGCACGCGGAATGACAGGGATCTTCATTTTGTGCGCTTCGACAATTTCTGGATTGTTGACGGCGATGGCCGACGAGGTGACTACCACGTGCGCTCCGTCGACGTTGACGGCTTGGTGCGCGTTGAAGATGGTGGCGCCGAGCGAGGCAAGACGTTCCGTGATTGGGGAAGGTTTGCTGTCGGAACCGGAAACGGAGTAGCCCAGCGTGAGAAGGACCTCGGCGATGCCGCTCATGCCGATGCCGCCAATGCCCACGAGATGGATGCGTTGAAAATTGCGGAAGGAAACCATCATCGGGTCACTTCCTCAGCGCGTATGGCGGCGTGGGCATTAACATTTTTTATGCCTGCGGCTGCTTCTATTAAATTTACGATATCGCGCGCGGCGTGCGGCGACGAAAGCGTGTGCGCAGCAGCGGCTATGTTCGTAACGTCTTGCGGATTATCCAGCAAGGAGAAAATTTCCTGGCCCAGGCGTTCGCCGGTCAGTTCGGATTCCGTGATTACGCGGCCGGCGCCTTTTTTGGCCATTTCCTGGGCGTTACGTAGCTGGTGACTGTCAGTGGCGCGGCCGAACGGAATGAAAATGGCAGCGCGGCCGGACGCGGCAACTTCCGCGGCGGTAATGGCGCCGGCGCGGCAGACAATTACGTCGGCCCAGGCAAAACGCTCCGGCATATTGGTGAGGAAGGGCACAACCTCGGCGTTGATTTCGTTGCGGGCATACGCGGTGCGCACGGCATCGTAATCTCGCTCGCCGGTCTGATGCACGATCTGTAATTCATTTTTTCTGGCGGCGAGAGCGCGCATGGCGTCCACGAAGGCGCGATTCACGGGCAAAGCGCCCTGGCTGCCGCCGGTGACGAGCAGGTGCAGAGGCTTTTGAGGAGTTCGCGGTTCGATAGCTAGAAATTCCGGGCGCACCGGACAACCGGTGACTACGGCTTTCGATCCCCACGCGCGCGCAGAAATCTCATAGCCGGTGGCAATGCGCGCGGAAATTCGCGCCAGAGATTTATTGGTGAAACCGGGCTCAGCATTGGGCTCGAAAATAATATTCGGCACTCCGGCGAACCAGGTGGTCAGCAGCATCGGCCCGGCGGCGTACCCGCCGACGCCAAAGGCCGCGATAGGCTTGTGTTTGCGGAGCACGCGCGAAGCGTCAAGCATCGCAGGAGCGAGCTTGGCGAGATTTTTGAGCAATGTGCTTCCGCCTTTGCCCTTCAGCCCCGCCACGCGCAGCGTTTCCAGCGGCAGCCCGGCTTGCGGCACCAGCTTCATTTCGATTCCGCGTTGGGTTCCCACCAGCACGACTTCCCTTTCACTCCCCCGCGATAACCATTCTCGCGCAATCGCCAGCGCCGGAAAAACGTGACCGCCGGTGCCGCCTCCTGCAATTAATAATTTCACGCCGCTACACTCACTGCTCGGTCGCCTGCTGACTGATATTCAGGAGCACGCCGGTTGCCAGCAGCATGACCAGCAAACTGGAGCCGCCATAGCTTACGAACGGGAGCGGAATTCCTTTTGTAGGGACCATGCCGAGCACGACAGCGAAATTAATTAAGGCCTGGCTCATGACCATGGCGGTGATGCCCAGGGCCAGCAGCCGGCCGAAACCGTCCGGCGCGGCAAAGGAAGTACGTAATCCGCGCCAGCCGTACACGACAAACAAAGCAATCACTATGAGCGCGCCGATGAAACCCATCTCTTCGCAAATTACCGCATAAATAAAATCGGTGTGCGCTTCCGGGAGATAAAACAATTTTTGTTTGCTTTCCATCAGGCCGACGCCGCTGAATCCTCCCGAGCCGACGGCAATGAGCGATTGCAGCAGCTGGAATCCCGCGCCTTGCGGATCGGACGCGGGATTCAGAAAGGCCATCAATCGCGCCTGGCGGTAGGAAACGTGCGCGATCAACAGGTAGAGCAGCGGCAGCGATGCGGCTGCGCCGCAGACGATCCACTTCCAGGAAAGGCCGGCGACAAAAAGGATGGCAGTGGCAATCACCACGATGTCAACCGCGGTGCCGAGGTCCGGCTGTAAGAGGATGACACCGACGCAAATCAGAACGGGACCGGCAGCGGGCAGAATGGTTTGCACAAAATCTTTTTTACAAAATTCCATTTTCGCCGCGCTGCGCCGCTTCAGATCGAGAAACCAGGCTAGATAAAGGATAACGGCAAGCTTGGCCAGTTCCGACGGTTGGATGCCCACGGGACCGAATTTAATCCAGCGGTGCGTGGCGTGCGATTTGTCCAGTAAGAATGCCCCGAGGAGCAGCAGCAAAACCGAGAAGACCGCGGTGTAGACGACAGCAGGTTCACGCAAGCGGCGGTAATCCAGACGCATTAAGGCAAACATGCCGAAGAGTCCGATGGTCAGCCACGCGGCCTGGCGCAATAAAAAAATATACGAGCGCCCGTACTGGTGTTCGGCGGTGACGGCCGAAGCGGAGAACACCATCACCGCTCCGAGCAGGCAAAGCGCGAGGGTGACGCCAAACAGCCAGCGGTCGTTTTCGAGTCTTCTTGGCACCTTGTTACCTTTCCGCGTGATCGCTGGTTGATGCGATCACCGTTTTCGCCTTGGCCGTTCTCATACCAATCACTGCTCCGCGTGCAATCACTTTTCCTGCGACGTCGATTCTTCGGAGCTACTGTCGTCGGCGCTGCCGTGAGATGGAAACTCTTCCAGCGTTTGCTGGTGCCCGCTGCGCACCAGTGCTTTGAAGACGCGCCCGCGCTCTTCGTAATTTTTAAATTGATCGAAGCTGGCGCATGCCGGCGCAAGGAGCACTACATCGCCGCGACGCGCGGCCTGCGATGCGATCGCCACTGCGCGCTCCATGGTCCCGGCACGTTCAATGGAAACGCTGCCGGCAATCTGCCGCTCGATTTTTTCCGCGGCTTCTCCAATCAGCAAAGCAAGAACGCTTCTTTCCTTCAACGCGGATTGCAGGACGGAGTAATCGCTGCCTTTATCCTTGCCGCCAAGAATGATCAGTACGCGGCCGGAAAACGCTTCCAGCGCCTTGAGGGTGGCATCGACGTTGGTGGCTTTGGAATCGTTGTAATAGCGGATGCCGGCAACTTCGGCGACGAATTCCAGGCGATGTTCGACACCCGCGAAAGTGCGTACGGCTTCGGCAATGTCCGTGTGCGGCGCACCGGCGAGACGAGCGGCGGTAACGGCGGCCAAAACGTTTTCGATATTGTGCGCGCCAGGAAGAGGAATTTCGTCGAGGCGGAGCAACACTTCTTCCTGTTTCGGAGAGTGGAAGACGATTTCTTCACCGCGGAGATACGTGCCCTGCGGAATTAACTCTCTGCGGCTGAACCAATAGGTTTGCGGGCGGTGCGGCGCTAGGCGGCGAGACGCGGCGTCATCGGCGTTCAAGACGGCAAAATCGCTTTCCGTCTGATTTTCAAATATGCGGGCTTTAGCGGCGGAATAATTTTCCATGGAGCCGTGGCGGTCGAGATGATCGGGGGTGAGATTCAGCAGCACAGAAATGTCCGGACGAAGTGTCTCGACCAGCTCCAATTGGAAACTGCTCAACTCCGCCACGGTAACGGTTTCCTCGGTGGTCTGCTCGACACAGGAGATCAACGGCGTACCGATATTGCCAGCCAAATTCGCGGAAAATCCGGCGTGTTTCAGAATGTGATGTATCAGTGAAGTGGTGGTGGTTTTTCCGTTGGAGCCGGTGATGCCGATCAGGCGGCCATCGAGAAAGCGGTCGGCCAATTCGATTTCGCTCCACACGGTGATGCCCTTGGAACGCGCGGCTTGCAGCAACGGCGCATCGGCGGGGACACCGGGACTGGGGATGACCAGGTCCTGATTCAGAAGGCTGCTTTCCGGATGGCCACCGAGTTCCAGCTTCACACCCTCTTCGCGAAGATCGGTGACCGCGGAGTCCAGTTCGCTTTCGCCGTGCGCGTCCATGGCCGTTACAGTGGCGCCATGCGAGGCACAGAAACGCGCGGTGGCAATGCCGGTGCGCGCCAGTCCGACGACCAGCACATGTTTGCCGCGAAGCTCGAATCCGCCTGTCATCTTGCCGTTCGAATTTCCTTTCGATCCAACGCTAACGCAATTTCAATGTGGTTAGCGCAAAGAGCGCAAAAATCAGCGCCAAGATCCAGAATCTCACGATGACCTTGGATTCGCTCCATCCGAGCAGCTCAAAATGATGATGAATCGGCGCCATGCGAAAAATGCGCTTGCCGCGAAGCTTGAAAGAGCTGACCTGCAGAATCACGGAGAGAGCTTCCACCACAAAAATACCGCCGATAAAAAACAAAAGGATTTCCTGCTTGATGATGACGGCGATCAAACCGAGCGCCCCGCCGAGCGAGAGCGAGCCAACGTCGCCCATGAAAATTTCAGCGGGGTGCGCGTTGTACCAAAGAAAACCGAGCGAAGCGCCGACCAACGCTCCGCAGAATACGGTCAGCTCGCCAACTCCGGGAATGTATTGAATCTCGAGATAATTAGCCCAACGGAAATTGCTGCTGACGTACGTGAGCACGGTCAACGCGCCGGCGGCGATCACGGTGCAGCCAATCGCCAATCCGTCGAGGCCGTCGGTGAGATTCACGGCATTGGACGCACCAGCAATGACCAGTGAAACGAAAAAAAGAAACGGCACGAACGCGATTGGCCACAAATGCGGCGAATGCATCAGCGGATGAATCACAAGGTCGGGATGCAGACGTTTAAAAAAGGGGAAAACCAGCTGCGTGGAATATTTGCTGGAGGTGGCAAGGATGAGAAGAGCAATGCCACAAGTCAGGCTCACGAGAATTTGCAATGAAAACTTTTTCGCGCTGGTCAGGCCCAGACTGCGCTGCTTGGACACTTTGGCGTAGTCGTCGACAAATCCGATGGCGGAAAATGCCAGCAACGCAAAAATAGACAGCCACACAAAGGCGTTTCCGAGGTCAGCCCAAAGCAACGTGGGGATTGTGGTGGACAGAACGATCAGAACGCCGCCCATGGTCGGTGTGCCTGCTTTTTTCTTGTGATCCTGCGGACCTTCTTCGCGGATATACTGCCCGATCTGCAACTCGCGCAGCTGGCGTATAAGCCAGGGACCGAATACAAAAGCGAGAAACATTCCGGTGAGGCTGGCGTAGACGGTGCGAACGGTAATGTAGCGAAACACGTTCAGCGGGCTGAAGTATTTCTGCAGCGTGTGGAACAGGAGATAGTAGAGCATCTAGTGCTCCACTTCTTTGGGGGCGGATTTTTCCACCGGGGCGACCCATTCCAGCGCGTGCTGGTTCAGAATTGCGTCAACGACGCGCTCCATCTTGACGCCGCGCGAACCTTTCACGAGCAAGAGATCGCCCGGTTGCACGAAATCCCCGATGAATTTGGCAGCTTCTTCCGAAGAAGAAAAGAATTTTGTGTTGCCGCGCGGCAGTCCGGCGGAAACGGCGCCTTCGATAATTTGCGCGGCGTCTCCGGCGACGCCAACGATCCAGTCGATTTTGCCGGTGGCAGCGGCGAAACGCCCGGCTTCGCGATGAAGCTCCGCGGAAGTTCTTCCCAGCTCGCGCATTTCGCCCGCGGCAAGGATGCGCCGGCGATAATCCGAAGTGGCGGCGAGCACGGCAGTCATGGCTTGCAGAGCGGCGGGACTGGAATTATAGGTGTCGTTAATCAACGCCGCACCGTTCGCGAGGCGCACAAATTCTCCGCGCATGAATGGCGCTTTGAGAGTAGTCAGCACGGCGCGCGCATCGTTGGCGGCAATGCCCCAAACGCTGGCGGCGGCCAAAGCCGCAAGCGCGTTGGCAATGACGTGCTTGCCGGGAAGGGCAAGATCCAGCCGGGTGCGTTCAAGCTGAGAGACAAACTCGAACGAGGAACCCGCAGCGCCGCGATCTTCGATGGCCTCGGCGCGAAAATCGGCGGGCGCGTCGATGCCATATGTGAGGACACGGCCGGGCGCGTGCGATGCGAACGCAGCCACGCGGGGATCATCAGCATTCAATACCGCCACGGAATGGCGGCCGTTCAGTCCTTCGATCAATTCGCGTTTGGCCAGAGCAATTTCATCCACGGAAATAAAAAATTCCAAGTGCGCGGGTGACACACGGGTCACCACGCCGACATCGGGACGCGCCACGGCCGCAAGACGTTTTAATTCGCCAGGGCGTGACATGCCCATCTCCAGCACCGCGGCCTGATGTGTTTCATCCAGGCCGAACAAGGTGAGCGGCAAACCGTACTCGTTATTAAAATTGCCCTCCGATTTCAACACGCGAAATTTCGGGGCCAGCAATGCCGCCAGGATCTCTTTGGTTGTGGTTTTGCCCACCGAGCCAGTGACGCCGGCAATTTTCCCGC
>CAXMLS010000721.1:0-10786 GCA_964194235.1 uncultured bacterium
CGAGTTGGGAATGCGAAGTCGGAAATGCCATACGGACGTTCCATGGAGAGATTCCTTTCGGTTCACCTTGGCGAAGAGACGGGGATAGACTTCGAGCGATATGCGGAGAGAAAAGTCCGGGACTGTGAACTGCTGAACATCGTCTTGCTCTTACTTGAGGCGCGGCTCAGACCTGCGGGGATGCTGTCTGGTCTTGCTCCTCGGGATACAGAAAAACTTCTTCTACATTCTTTGCAAAAGCACGTGCGATCTTGAAGGCCAGCGGCAAACTTGGATCGTACTTGCCGGTTTCAATGGCGTTGATCGTGCCGCGCGCGACGCCGACTTGGGCTGCAAGCTCGGCTTGCGACCATTCCTTTTCCGCTCGCAACACGCGTAGCCGGGTCTTCATCGATACCGCCAGGAATAAAGAATTAGTCCAATGCTCCAGAGAATGATCATGAGTGCGGGAATGCCAAGCCACGAGACGGGATGAAAGCCGAAGCTCTGGAGAAAGCCGATAGCGACAGAAAAAACCAATGTTCCTGTAAATGCGAAGGTCAGAGCACGGTAGTTGATCTGGCGTTCGTGCTCATCGTTCGACCGGAGAAAGCGCAACAGGAATAGAATCGCCACGACTGCCGCCGCGACGACTAGAGAAAGCAGGGGCGTGCGGAGAGAGGGAACCCTCCCGACGAAACTGATGGCGATTACGGAGAGGATCGAAGCGAGATAGAACAGAACGAGCGTGCTTCTACGGCGATGGGCCAATTCATCTCGAAAGGGTTGCTGGGGCACGGTGACCTCCCAGAAAACACCCCTGTTGTATGTCATAACAGTCTGTATGTAACGTATAGATTACTTTCTGTAGCGCGATGCTGGCTTTGCCAGGGGCAGTACCGGGGACAGGTACGCAGCAAGGACAACCTAAGGCCTACCGGCTTGCAATCTTTGCCTGTCTCACCTTCCGCAGCCGCCGTGTGCTTTGTCTGAAGCCGGGATTCTTCTTTTCTTCCGCCGCGACGCTCACCGTGTATCGTTTGATTTTGATGTAGCAATTTTCCAGCTTGGCCTTCAACCGGCGTGCCATCTCACCCAGTTTCTCAATCTCCGCTCCGAATCTTTCCGTACGGATCGCCTGTTGTCTGTCAGCGGCACTGAGGTTTCTTCGAAGGGCCGTGTTCTTATCTTCAAACGCCATGGAGTCCGAAAAGAAAAGTTTTCGGATCTTCCCCGTGTTCCCACGGGTGAGCGCGAGAACCCTACCACAATGCAGGGCACTTGCCCCGCTATCGATCATCCACGCGGCTCTATGGACTCGGTGTGCTGCATGTCTCAGATGCACCGTCAATGATTGAGGTTTGCGTTTCATGTGCTGTCTCCTTTCGTTTAGTCACCGCGACTTCTATTCGATACGCGCGAGTGTCTCTACCTTGGAATCGGCTTCATGTATTCGCGAATCATTTCGTAGTCCCCGGTCTTCCAATCGCTGATGTCGGCGGTGACGAGGAACATGTCACAGGCGAAGCGGAGCGAGAACAGAGTTTTGTCCTTGAAGGAGACATTCACGCAAAGCGTCCCGTCCTCAATGGAATGGCTGATGTAATCCACAACCTTGCCGTGGACGCCGGGATAACGCTACCCGGCATGCGCTTCTGTGGATGCCGTCTCGCCGACGCTCTGGGCTTTATCATTGGTTGACCTGCCCTTCCGGCGCCTGCTCGACTCGGGGTAAAGCGCGGTCAGGTGTCTTGACGGAGCCTGATTTCCGTTTCTTTGGTAACTTTCGACGCTTGCTGGCACTACGTTTTCCGTTTCTTTGCTCGCTCCTCGTCGTGGCGTTCCTCGTCGGACATGTCCCAACCGGGCAGGATTACTAAGCGCGGAGGCAATCCCTTTTTCTTGCGTCGCTCCTCAGAATCCTTAATTTCGAGATAGATGTCGTCCGGGTTCTTGATCTTCCGGTTGTAATCGCGCTGAAACTTATACGCCCAGACCGCATCTTTCTCCACAATGTCGTCGAAGTTGTCGAAGAACTCGCGGTTGGCGTCCACGCGCGCGCTTTCGACATCGGCGCGTGCGTATCGGATGATTTCGCTGTTGAAGAACCGCACCTTCTCCAAACGTTGAAGGCCGTGAATGACCCGCTCAAATGCCAGATTCAAATCCATGAGTCCTGGAAGAGGCGAAGATTCATCGTTGCTCTCCCTCGCGACGCTGCATTTCGATCCCCGCATCGACGGGAGGTTTCGGGTACTGCCGCTCCCACGCTTGTTGCTCCTCGACACTGAGGAACCGCACCTTAGGCGCTCTTCCCTCAATGCGTCGATTTTCTTCCATCGCCTTTACGTCCTGATAGACCTGCACTTCATCCAGCATTCTTTTCTCATGTTCGCGGTGTCTCTTAGCAAAACGCGCTTCGTCCCGCAGCTCGACGCCCTCGACGTTGTTGCAGAAGTAGCTGTTGAGCAGGGCGCGATGTACTTCAAAAAGCGTCAACTTTTCGTCGAAATAGGCCGGGTTCAGTCCTAAGTCTCTGGCGCGCTTGAGACGTTCCAGTCCTCGAACTGCATCGTCTATCCCTCGGTTGAGTAAGAGAATTGCTTCGTACAGATGGGCCTTTGGCATTTGAACATCCTGTATTCCTCGCGGCGGAAACGCCGCAGTCCGGCAGTTGATAGAAGCGCCGGGACACACTTTTCCGCTGGAGTCGTGTGCCGACTCGAATGGCCCAATGAACTCAGTTGGACCGGACTACGGAGGCGGATGCGCAACGCGCAAAGGTATTGAGCGTGGGATGAAAACGAAACAGAAATGGGCGGGTTGCACCCAAAGGGGGAGCCCGTTACCTTTTGTGACAGCCATGTTCGCCTCTTAACCAGGCGGCTTGGTCAGGGGCGCGTTCGGTGCTCAAACACTGACGCGTCCCGCTCTGAAATCAAAAACCGTGCGTTGGGGCACAAGCTACATGCCACTAGCGCAAGTGGCATGAAGTATTGCAAAGCTGAGCGTACGTGTCAATGCCCAAAAGTGGCGCGTAACACTTATTCCCCATAAGATAAAATTATGAGACGCGACCTTATTTCCAAAGTCATGCGTGAGATGGGCAGAAAAGGCGGGAAGGCAGCCGGCGGCAAGGGCGGAAAAGCACGCATGGCAGCTCTTACGTCAGAGCAACGGAAAGAACTTGCGAGGAAGGCCGCGCAAGCGCGATGGGCGAAGACAAAGAAGGGCGGCAAAGCCTCAGCTAAGAAAAAATGAAACTGAATTTACCTCCTCGAACTGAATCTGCGTTGATAAGTAGTTCGTTAGCGAGCATCTTTGCATGTCGTCAATTGCCACTTAGCGGCTCTGTTCCCTCGCTCAGGATGTGCAAATAACGAGGATAAGCAAACAGGCGATCTCTCCGTTTGCCCGTAACTTCTTTCGCGATTTTAAGTTTTGCGAGGCTCTCAAGCGCACCAGTGATGGTGGGAACTGTCAGTTTGAGAGCCTGGGCTGTGGGACCAA
Source organism: uncultured bacterium (assembly GCA_964194235.1). Lineage (GTDB taxonomy): Bacteria > Acidobacteriota > Terriglobia > Acidiferrales > UBA7541 > Acidiferrum. Next base: position 3,490 of record CAXMLS010000721.1, read on the forward strand.
TCTTGATCAGCGGGTGTCCTTGCATGTACTCGTGAACGCGCAGGGCCGATGCGGTCTTGCGGCCCAATGATTGGATCTTCTTCCGATCACCTTCGAAAAGATGGAGAATCTGAACGGCTGCGCTGGCCGCTTGACGCGCTGTGGTCTCTGTTCCTTCAAGAAAAAATCCGAGCCATTCTTCCCAAACACCCTCCGTGCGAACGCGCTGAAGCAGATCATAGTAGCGTTGGCGGTGGGCCTTGAAGTAAAGACTCAAATAGAGAAGAGGCTCACGTAAAGTGCCTTTGGCGCAAAGCAGCAACGTAATGAGCAAACGGCCCAGACGACCGTTGCCATCGAGAAAGGGATGAATGGTTTCGAATTGCACGTGAATGAGTCCAGCCTCTACGAGGACCGGTAGTTTGTACTCTTCATCATGAAGAAAATGCTCGAAGCGATCCAAACACTCCATCATGCGTTCCGGCGGAGGGGGAACAAATGCGGCATTTCCGGGACGGCTACCGCCAATCCAATTCTGTGAGCGGCGAAATTCGCCGGGCGTTTTGTTCGCCCCGCGTCCCCCTCGAAGCAAAATTCCGTGAATCTCCCGAATGAGCCGCAGCGAGAGCGGAAAGCCCCCTTTGATGCGACGAAGACCGTGCTGCATCGCAGCGACGTAATTAGAGACTTCCTCGACATCGTCGATGGGAACGCCGGGTAAGGCTTCGTTTTCAAACAGGAGCAAGTCGGAGAAGGAAGACTTGGTGCCTTCGATCTGTGAAGAAAGAAGAGCTTCCTTGCGGACATAGAGGTACAGAAAGAGTTGGGTGTCCGGCAGGAGTGTGGTCAAGCCATCTAGCCGGCCGAGAGCCTGATTTGCCCGGTCAAGCTGTTGGTAAAGCCCGCTAAGATCGATGGGTGGCTCTGGAGGCAAGGGTGGAGGCACAAAAGCCCTTACAGTCTCACCCGCCGTGGTTGTAGAGACGTAAGTGCCCAGCCTTGAGTGTTTTTCCTCAGCCATTAGTGCTATGCAAGCTCGCTTTAATAAGTCTTATCCCTATTAAAACATACGCCACATTTCTTTAATAGCTCATTTTGGAGAAACCTGCACTTTAGAGAGTGTCGGGGGCGTTCTGGGATTTCACTTATTTTGATGCGCTCTCCGTAGCTTTCTCTGCCTGGGTCGCACGCAGCAGGCTGAGAGCTAGCAGCGTGTGAAACACGCGGTCGGCTACGGCTTTGTTGAACATCTTCGAAGCCAGAAGTCCGTGCGCCAAATCATTCCGCAAATTCATGCCACGCCTGTCGATATAAACAAGTGTCAGGTACCGCCAGAGATTCTCAGTTAGAACTTCACGCATGCGATCGTCACTGAGTACATCGTTCATGCTCTTTGCGTCCATGACTCCCAGGTTTCGAACAGTCTTGAGGGTCGGAATCCCGAGAACGCCCAAGAAGTTTCGCAGAACGTGTTCGACCTGTGGGACTAATACATGAATGGCTTTTATAGAATCGCCCTCAAAATACGCTTCTAGCCCTTCCTTCAGCAATCCGGCTGCTTCCTTTTTGAAAAGCGGTGACAGGCTGAGAAATTCAAGAACTTGATCCACACTCGGCGAATATTTCTCCCTGAGTCTCGTAAGAGTGTCCATTAGAAAGGGTTGATAGAAATCGATCGTCTGATTCAACTGTTGATAGAGACGGCCCTCTTCATCTTCTTCCACAGAACCGATCCGCGCGGTCGTTCTTCCATCCCGGTTCACCATGACAATCGGAATCATGCTCAGCAAGGGAGCTGATTCCTTCAACGTATCCAACAGCTTTCTGGCGGTTTGAGCTTTCGGAACATAGTAGATGGCAGTGCGAGTGAGTGCCGCGTGCAAGTCATTCCCGCCGATGAGTTCTTCATTCAGTTTCTCTATTTCTTCGGGCTTTATCTCCGTCTTTACTTCCACCCTCTTTAGGTCGGCCGCAATTCCCTTGGATTTTTCCTCAGACAGCAATTGCAACTCCTCCGCATCTTTCTTGAGCCCCTCCTGTTGAAGCCGCTCAATAACAGGCTGCAACCACGCCATCGCGAGGAGTGAATTCGCCCCTTTGGATATTCGCTCGAATGCGGCTGCGTGGGTCTTGATGACTCGTTCTGCGTTAGCCGTATCGCCCTTGGGCTTGTAGTGGCGTGATAGTCGGTTGGCAGCCGCCTCGGCTCCGTACGGATCAAACTCTTCGTCTTTCCCTGCGCCAGAAGTTAGCGCGAGCATCTTTTCTAAGTCGTCGATGAGTCGAGCTTCTTGCTCAGGCGTAAGCAGTTGTCGATGCTCGTAGAGAACATCAAAAGGAACAATCCACACTCCGATTCGCTTTGGCTGAGCCACAGCATCGTAGAAGCTAAACATGGCTGCAATGATCCGTATTGAACGTTGCACTGCGGAGTCATGTTTTGATCTGAAATGTTTCAAGTGCACTCACAGTGACCACTTCTACTAAAGAGACTTCGATAAAATTCAGATCGTTTTGCGAACCAGATCTCGTGCGGGCCGGGCGACTAGCCAGACCGCGTCCGCAAGTGACCTTTTCTTTCGATTATGGTCGGATTTTTGCAAATGAGTATTGCCAACATATTTGAATGAGAAAGGCACAAGTGGTTTTGCATCTAATCGAGAAGCTGATGTCCCGAGGTCCAGGGCTGGCATTGGAGAAGGGCGATGAAGGCAGTAGTACTGCATGAGTATGGTGGTCCTGAGAAGCTGAAGTTTGAAGACAAGGTTCCCGATCCGCAGGTAAGCGGCGACACAGTGTTGATCGCGGCGGTCGCTGCGAGTGTGAATCCGATTGACTGGAAGGTTCGTTCCGGTGCGAGACAAAAGGATTTTCCGCTCACGTTCCCGGCAATTCTTGGCCGCGATGTGAGTGGAGTGGTGCTCGTTGTCGGCTCTAATGTGAAGCACTTCAAACCCGGTGATCGCGTGCTCGCGTTTTCGAATAAGACCTATGCCGAACTGGTGGCAGTACCCAGTCGGGCGTGACACACCTACCCGATGGAGTTGACTTGGCGGATTCGGCGGCGATTCCGCTGATAGCCTTGACAGGAGATCAATTGGTCCGCCATGCGGCGAATCTGAGGAAGGGAAACACAGTATTGGTGACTGGTGTGCTGGGCAGCGTGGAACGAGCTGCAGTGCATGCGGCAAAGAAGATGGGTGCGCAGGTGATTGCGGGCGTTCGCAAGAAGCAATTAGTGGACGCTCGCTCTCTGAACGTTGCTGACGTGCTAGCAATCGATGACGACGAAGCAATTGGAAAGCTCGGCATTGTGGATGCGATTGCCGATACGGTTGGCGGAGAAGTTGCAGCGAAGTTAGTTACAAAAGTGAAGCCGGGAGGATCATTTGGGTATACCTCTTTCCTACCGGAGATTACAGCGGAGTTGCACCCTTCGGTGAAGATCACGCGCGTGTTAGCGCAGCCTGATCCATCTAAGGTACGCGAATTTGCCGATGACGTGCGCGATGGCAAGTTCGTTCTCCCGATCGGTCGCCGTCTTCCTTTGCGCGAAGCGGCTGAGGCACATGTACTAGCCGAAACGGGAGGCCTTGGCAAAGTCATCCTGCTGGTGCCTGGTCCCCAAGACTGATCTTTCAGGGCTCCCACAATGTGAACGTGTTCACCTGCGATTGCGCCCATGGAGGCGTTTAGGTCGTCTGCCGAGGCCGAAGGGACAATTGCGCGAATCATTTAGGAACGTGACAAATCCCAGCGCACCAAAACGCTTTGCCGCCCCTGGGTTATCCAAGTAGATCCAGGAAGTGAACGCAGGCGATGTGCCCTCGTGATGCGCACTGTCCGAAATTATACGGAAGTTATTCTAGGAAGAAGTCCGGTTCGGGAAAGCGAAGTTTCATGAACGTCGTTTCCATTTTCATCTCCCCGTACGCCGTTTCTAGATAACTTCCGTATAGTCGACAATGCACTAATGACTATCGGGGCCCTCTGGCGCATCACGTACTATGCGCTGAGCGGTTCACGGAAAAGAGGTCCTGGGTTGGCAGCCACCTCCTGATCGTCGTGCCGATGAAGTGAATTCATCCGCCGGGTGGAGCGTGTAGGATGTGCGCGTTGTGTTCTTTGTGGAGAAGGTTATGACTCTCGATCAAGACATAGAATATATCGCCCTTCAGGAGAAGCGGCTCAGATTTGAGCATTTCGACGCAGAAGTAGCGTGGACTCTGGGCACGAGGCTGAAAGCTGCCGCCGAAGAACGCGGAAAAGCAGTGGCGATTGATATTCACCTGAACGGACAGCCGCTGTTTTTCTGCGCCATGCGCGGCACGACTCCAGACAATGTGGATTGGATTCGTCGCAAGCGAAACGTCGTGGCGCGCTTCCACCGAAGTTCGTATTCGCTGGGGCTGTCGCTCCAGCGTCAACAGACCACGTTGGAAGCGAAATACGGTTTGGACCTCAGAGACTACGCTGCGCACGGAGGCGGATTCCCTATATTGCTTGCTGGATCGTCATGCATCGGAAGCATCATCGTATCGGGTCTTCCACAGCGCGAAGACCACGAGCTGGTTGTTGCCGTGCTCGCGGATTATCTGCGCATCACCCGCGAAGAAGTTGCTCTGGATCCTACCGCGCCCTAACCATCGGAACGGGCGCGGTCGAAACCATCAATAGAAGAATCTTTCTGTCTCCCTCAGCCATCCGTCCGAGCAATTCTCGCAACCTGCGGAGAATGCGTGCGTCTCTTCCACACTACCACCACACCTTCTCCTCTCAACCTCTGCTGTCGCTTTCTTCTCGCTCGAAATGAGCCGAGCCAGCTTCTGCTTCGAATGATATGCCGCGAGGCTAGAGTCGATAATCACCGCCTGCGTTGTGGAAGACTCGAATCCGATGAACTGAAGAGAATTGTGTTGGCCATGGCCCGTGTGAATGCGATGCCGCTCTGGATCGATGATACTGCGGCCTTGCGAGCTTCTGGATTGCGGTGGCGGCTCCACTCCCTCTCCAGGTGTCACCAGATCAAACTCGCTGTGGTTGAATATGTACAACTTCCGCGCTCGCCCGGTAAAGACAGATTCGAAGCCGTCACCAATTCATCCATCGAACTGAAGGCTACCGCCAAGAAAATCGGACACATCAGTGGCGGAACACTGCTCGCACTGGCCCAACTGAACCGTGCTAGTGTCGGTGAACGCCCTGGGCTCGAACACTTGAGGGAATCGGGACAATTGGAGCAAGACGGCGACGTCGTTTTTCTATTGTCGGATGCCGAGCGCGCAGAAAATGGTCAAGTGCAACCCAGTACCAAGATCCTCGACATTGCAAAACAACGGAATGGCGCGTGCCAGGACCTCAGCTCATATTTCTTCCGGCAGTTGGCGGATTTGAGTAGGCGGCACCCAACACTTCTACTTTAAGCGATTGGCGAAGGAAGTAAGAACTTGAACCTGGATCCCCGTCGCGCGCCCGGGCCGGATTGATTCAACCTTGAAGGCGCTCATCATGTATGTGGTGAGCCGGTCGGCTGGCTGCCAGTATTGTGTTGCGCATTCGGCGAATCTCGCGGCGTCGCGTGGTATTCCTGCGCACAAAGTTCAACAGGTGTGGCAGTACGAGACCAGCCCGGAATTTAACGAGGCCGAACGCGCGGCCCTGCGGTTCGTCCAAACCGCCGGGAAGATGCCGAACGCCGTGAGCGATGCTCATTTCACAGAGTTGCGGTGCCACTTCGATGAGGATGAAATCATCGAGATCGTCGCGCCATTGCCTTCCTCGGGTTTCTCAATCGCTGGAATGATACGCTCGCCACTCCGCTCGAAGCGGCGCCAAGGGATTTTGCCGAGCGGCACTTAGCGGCCGCGGGCTGGGCCCTCGGAAAACACTCCGGCGGGACCGTTGCGGATCCACTGCCGCGACGCTCCGTCCCGCTCAAGATCCGCGTCTCCCTCTGGCTCCTCAAGCGCTGGGGCCCGAAACCACGCCGACCATAGTCGGTCGTAGTTAGAGCACGATAAGGTGCGCTGATGAAGCGACACGGGATCGCTGGCGATGCTTTCGGACGGTTAGATCGCAATTGCGCGGACGAAGCTAGAATGATCAATTAGAAGAAGCCGGGAAAAGACGTTTATAGCGATTCGCGACCTGCATTTCTGAGCCTAACGGCCGACAATCGGTGGAATCGCGCTGAAAACCTCATTTGCGCATGGGTCAGATGACTTGCCTTGTGCATCAGTATTACGCACAATCATCCAATCGCGAAGTTTCTGATTGAGCTAAACTATTCCCAATCCAAACCTCTAATTCTTCGATGTGCGAATACGCCACCAACGTACAATTTGGATGAGTAATGCCCGTTATAATGAGCGATATCTTACTCTCTGCGTCCCGTCGATAGAACAAGACTACTTTCTTGTCGGTTGCTCCCAAAAGGTAGCCAGTCTCAAAACCCAGCCCAAAGGAAGAACCGGAAACGTCCCCCATAAAGAGGTCGCACGCTTCAAGCCATCTCATATCCCGAAGGTAGACTTCGTGAGGTGTGATAAGCCGGTCTACCTCCCAGGCATCATCCCTGACCGGATGACTTGTGAGCACTTCGTGGCCCATCTCCGCAAGCAGCTCCACAATTTTCCTTGCGGCCTCCAGGGAGGAGCGGTCCCCTGCTCTTAGCCCATTTCGTTCAAGCACGCCTACGATTGCGAGCGCCCTCTTTGACGGGTAGCTTTCTGCAACTCGGCAACGAAGATGACATCATTCGTAGGATTTACATCAATTCCTCGCTCAAGCACGGAGGGTAGCGAGTCCAGCGGAATTGATCTGAAATCACAATCGAAATAATCACGCATAAGCGCGTTTTCAAACGGGATCATTGCCAACGGAGAATCAACTTCAGGCGAACATTTAATAAGAAAGATGTCGCATGGAGTTTGTGTCAGCACCTCATATGATTCGGTATTCATTCTCTTCCCCCGCTGTAGATGACTGTTCGAGCTCACACAACCCGAAGGTCGTTAGGTAAGGAAGGCTTACAACGAAAAAGGAGCGCAAAATCGGGCGACCATTCTTGAATTGAACAGTCCAACTTCGGTCCAGTTCCAGGGCGAGATAAGTGACGCGCTTCCCCGTAAGCGACATTAGAAGCGGCACTTAGAGTTTTGTAATGCAAACCTTCTAAATAGAGGATCACGTGTTTCGACAGAGAATTCAGTTCCCTTCTGCATGCAGCATTACGTCATAGCGTCGGGCCAATCCGTCCGCCCAGTTGGTTTCGGAGTTCCGACGCTTAAATGGACTGCACCCTTGAAATGAGACAGGC
>CAXMLS010000722.1:0-1738 GCA_964194235.1 uncultured bacterium
CAAAAGTCGAATAAGCATTGTTCAGATGGTGGGCGGGTTTCGGCACTTGCCCAAACAGTGCGGCGGTGCTGGCGGGCCCTCGCCTGTGGGAATCGGCTTGACAGTGCATGCGCGGAGGAGCATGGTGTGCGCATTCAGGTGCGGGACCCCTCTGTCCTAAAGAAATAACTTCCAGTCTCGCACACTTTTGGGAGGCCACCATGGCCGATCCATCCCTCGTAGAGAAATTCAAAACAAACTTGCGCGGCACGTTGCTGCGGCCCGGCGAGACCGGCTATGACGACGCCCGCAAGGTCTGGAACGGCATGATCGACAAACGCCCGGCGCTGATCGTTCATTGCGCGGGAGTCAGCGACGTGATCCAGTGCGTCAATTTCGCGCGTGCGAACAATCTGCTGGTGGCGGTGCGCGGGAGCGGCCACAACATTGGAGGCAATGCCGTCTGCGATGATGGACTGACGATAGATCTTTCTCGCTTGAAGAGCGTGCGCGTGGATCCGGCGCGGCGCACTGCCCGCGCGGAGCCTGGCGTGACATGGGGCGAATTTGACCGCGAAACCCAAGTCTTCGGGTTGGCCACGACCGGGGGGCAGATCTCGACAACTGGTATCGCGGGGCTAACCCTGGGCGGCGGTTGGGGCTACTTAGCCCGGCAGCACGGCCTGACCTGCGACAACCTGGTTTCGGTCGATCTGGTCACCGCTACTGGCCAATTGGTGACATGCAGCGCCGCTGAAAATGCCGATTTATTCTGGGGCGTACGAGGTGGCGGCGGGAACTTCGGTGTCGTCACGTCCTTCGAGTACAAACTTCATCCGGTGGGCCAGATGCTGGCTGGTATCGTGGCGTATCCGTTTGAGAAGGCGAAGACGGTCCTGAAACTTTTCCGCGATTTGACGAGCGTGGCCCCCGACGAACTGGCTTCCGGGATAGTGCTGATTACCCTGCCGGACGGCACGGCTGTCGCGGGTGTCGTGGTTTGCTACAGCGGACCGCTCGCGGAGGGAGAACGGATACTGAAACCGCTCAGGGCCTTCGGTCCGCCGTTGATGGATCAAATCGGCCCCATGCCGTACACAACAGCCCAGCAACTGCTCGATGCGTTTTATCCCTCTGGGCTGCAAAATTATTGGAAGTCGAGCTTTCTTAAAGAAATCAGCGATGCAGCGATCGACATTATGGTGGCCAACTGCGCTGAGCGCCCTTCGGCCATGTGCCACGGGCTGATCGAGCACCAGCTAGGGGGCGCGGTAAGGCGTGTAGCCCCCGAAGCGACCGCGTTCGCACACCGGGATGTAGAGTACAGCTTCATGGCCTTAGGTGTTGGCGCCGATCCGTCGGAAGCAGAAAAATGCGCTCGGTGGGCGCGGAAGTTCTGGGAAGCCATGCAGCCCTGCTCGACCGGCGGAGTGTACGTTAACTATCTTGGGAGGGAAGCCGATGAGGGCGCCGAACGGATCAAGGCCGCATATGGCCCCGAGAAGTATGCGCGGCTAGCGACACTGAAGAATAGATACGATCCCAGCAATCTTTTCCGGCTGAACCAAAATATTAAGCCGAGTCAGGCAGCGGCCGGTACCTAGCGCGGAATGGCGGGTGCATGTGGACAATGCGGTAACCACGATCGGCGAGCAGACATCAGCCGAATATTTGGCGTTATGGCAGGGGCTAAAAAAGGGCGAGATGGAGCAAAGACGAGTAGAAAGAAAGCGAAGAGAGATTCCTCGCCTCGGCGAGC
>CAXMLS010000723.1:0-1596 GCA_964194235.1 uncultured bacterium
AAAATGAAAAGAACTGCGAAACCGCCATACTTTGTAAAACCGAAAACCGATTCTCGCCAATGCACTCTGGCGTTGATCTACGCTTTGTACTGGTGCAACAGACCACCGCAGCTTACACCGATTGAGCCAACTTGCGGTTTACCAGTAAGCATAAATTCCAACGATACCGACCAAATTGAGCGTTGAACTATCAAACAGGCCATTAGTCGACAGCGCTCAGTGTTCGAGCAACACCAGAAATTTCGTCACGGTGGCCGTTCGGCGGACGCTTTCTTCGCTCTGTCGCAACGTAGCAGCCTGTTGGTGCGAGGTCTGCTGGTTAGCCAGCGTCATTAGCCCGAGACGGCGGTAAATCCGCGAAAGTTGGTAATGACCATCGGGAGAATCGGGATCCAGGCGGACGCACGCTTCCATTTCGGGTCTTGCTTGCTGCCACCGCTCAGCCCATTCGTACGCTTTACCCAACTGGCAGCGAGCTACCGGTTCTTCTGGTGCGACGTGAGCGGCATGCTGCAGGCGACGAAGAATCTCCGGTTTACGCGGAGCGTCTTCATTTCCCCTGGCGATCCTTAGCAAAATACCACCGCAGAACGCATCAGCGGTCTTGTTCCGGGGGTGCTCGTCCGCAAATTTGCAAACTTGCGCAACGGCTTCCGGCTCCGGGTCGGAAGTATCCTGCAGCGTGATCTCACCAAGGTAGCGTGCCGCAGTTTCGCCCTGCGGATCCAGTTGCGCAGCTTCCAGCAAGGTATGGACGGCGTCTGCCGAACGATCAACGAAATAGTAAGTCAGACCTAACAGAATTTTAACGCGAACTGAGTTTGGGAAAAGCGTGGACGCTTGATTGAACACCACGAGTGCGCCATCGAACGTTTGATGGCGCAGTAATTCCAGGCCCAATGCCAGGCGATGGCTCTCCTCCGAAGGCTCAAGAGTGACGGCCGCCTGATAGCTGTGGACTGCTGAAAGCGCGTCTCCACGTTTCTCCTGAATGTCGCCTATAAGAATCTCGAGCGAGCCGCTGTCTTCCAGCGTTTTGGCACGTTCGGCACTGATCAGGGCCATGTCCCACTGGCCGGCGCGGAAACGCGCCAGCGCGAGATTGAAAAGCAAGTCAGCGCGCTCGGGGGCAAGGGCGCTGGCAGCTTCGAAATCGGTGGCAGCTTCGGAAAAATCGTTGGCGCGACTGAGAATTTCCCCCATACGCAGGCGGATATCGAGTGCTTGTGGTCCCGAAACAGTTTCGCTTCGCAAACGTTCGAGTGTAGTAGCCGGCTTCGTATGGGTTTCAACGTCCGCCTGCAGCCGTGCGATCCCCGCGGCGAGGCGAAGGTCAATGTCGTCGGGGCCCAGACTCGATGCAGCCTCCATGTCTTCCGCTGCATTACTGAAATGACCAAGGCCCGAGGCGATCGCCGCTTTCAAACGATAGAAGGCGATTTTTTGTGCAGGATTTGCCGGTGGCGGCACCCCTTTGATCACCGCATCCGCCTCGGAATAGCGGTGCTCACGCGTAAGCTCCACGGCGCGCTTCAAATCCTTACTGAAGTCCTTGGGATCGGCCTCAGCCTGACCAGAAGTAATCCCCGGAAAAGT
>CAXMLS010000724.1:0-7766 GCA_964194235.1 uncultured bacterium
TGCCTAGAGTGATCATTTTTTCGGCTACGGGGCGAGCTGCTTTCGCGCGCGTTAACGTGGTGGTGATGCGTCCGTGTTCGAACAAATTGGTCACCAGGCTGCGCAAAGTCGCGCGGCGATGAGACGGGTTGCGTCCGAGTTTCGATCCAGATTTGCGATGTCGCATGGTTTAGGTATCCGTGGCGCTTACAGGCCGAGATTTTCCTCCGAAGGAGGAGGCGCGGTCTGGCTAGGCAGCGGAGGCCAGATAATGCGGCCGTGCTCATCGAATTTCATGCCCAACGCGAGGCCCATCTTCACCAGTATATCTTTGATCTCGTTAAGCGATTTGCGGCCGAAGTTTTTGGTCTTCAGCATTTCGTTCTCGCTCTTCTGCACGAGCTCTCGGATGGTCTGGATGTTGGCGTTTTTCAGGCAATTGTACGAGCGCACGGAAAGCTCCAGCTCCTCAACGGAACGATCCAGATGCTCGAGGCGCGGGTCGTGGTGCGTGTCCGGCAAAGGCTCAATGCTGTCGACCGGCTCTTCGAAATTGATGAAGATGCTCATGTGGTCTTTCACCAGCTTGGCGGCCAAGCCGATGGAATCCTGCGGCGTAATGGCGCCGTTGGTCCACACTTCGATCATCAATTTTTCGTAGTCGGTCATTTGTCCGAGGCGAGCGGCTTCCACGGAATAATTTACTTTGCGCACCGGAGAATGAACGCTGTCCACCGGGATATAGCCAATGGGCAGGTCTTCGTCATAGTTGCGGTCGGCGGCCACATAGCCCCGACCGTTCTTCACGCGCATTTCAATTTGCAGCTTTCCGCCTTCACTGACGGTGGCGATGTACACGTTCTTGTCCAGCACCGCGAAGTCCGCGTCTTCTTCGATCTGCGCGGAGGTTACCGGTCCGGGGTGCTCGAAGTTCAGATAGATGGTCTTCGGCAGGTCGGTGTTGAGCTTGATGGGTACCTGTTTAAGATTGAGGATAATGTCCGTGGCATCCTCTACGACACCGGCGATCGAGGAGAATTCGTGCAGCACGCCTTCGATCTTGACGGCAGTAATGGCCGCGCCTTCGATAGAGCTCAGCAGGGCGCGCCGGAGTGCATTCCCTACCGTAGTGCCCCAGCCGCGCTCAAAAGGCTGCGCGGAGAAACGCCCGTACTTCTCGGTGAGCGATTCCAGTTCAGAGGCGAGACGCTTTGGTTTTTGAAAGCCCTTCCACATCGTGTTCCTTCCTTCCGGGGCTAACAGCCCCAATCCCATTTGATGACGCTGCCTGGCGGATGGTCACCGAGGCTGCGTGCCGGCCGTTACCAGCCGGCGCAGAATTACTTCGAATACAACTCGACGATGAGCTGCTCGTTGAAAGGCGGCGTTTGCACGTCTTCGCGCTTGGGCATGGCCACAACCTTGGCTTTGAACTGCTCGCGGTCCTGCTCCAGCCAAGGGACAGCGCTCTGGCTCTGTGCAACGTTGCGGGCCTCAAGCACCATGGCGTTTTCGTGCATTCTTTCCTTAATGGCAATTTCCTCGCCTACGTTCACGAGATACGAAGGAATGTTGACCTTCTTGCCAGATACGCGGACATGTCCGTGCAGCACCAGCTGGCGGCCCTGCGCGCGCGAGGATGCAAGTCCTGCGCGCCATAGCACGCTGTCCAGACGACGCTCCAGCATGATGATGAGGTTTTCACCGGTCGGGCCCTTGGCGCGCACCGCCTTTTCAAAGTACAGGCGGAACTGACGCTCCAGGAGACCGTAGGTGCGCTTCATCTTCTGCTTTTCACGCAACTGCAAGCCGTAACCAGCGACTTTCGGGCGCCGCGACTGGCCATGCTGTCCCGGGACGAAGTTGCGCTTTTCAATGGCGCACTTCTCCGTGAAACAACGAAGGCCCTTCAAGAATAGTTTCTGCCCTTCCCGGCGGCACAGGCGGCAGACTGCTTCACGATGTCTTGCCAACTTCTATCTCCCTTCCCAAAAACTTCTTTGCAGACCAGACATTCTTGGCTGGCCCTGTTTTGATTGGATTGCCGGCCCGCGCTGTGAAGACGGGGAGCAATCCGGAATTTCTGTCTCAAACACGACGGCGTTTCGGCGGACGGCATCCATTGTGCGGGATCGGCGTAATGTCGCGAATCAGCACAATGTGCAGACCCGCGGCAGCAAGCGCACGAACGGCGGACTCGCGTCCAGAGCCCGGTCCCTGCACTCGCACTTCGACGCTCTTCATCCCGTATTGATCGCGAGCCACACCGGCGGCAGCCAGAGAAGCCTGCTGCGCGGCATATGGCGTGCCCTTGCGAGATCCTTTGAAGCCGATCGCTCCTGCCGACGACCAGCAGATCACGCGGCCATCGGAATCCGCGATGGTGATCTGCGTGTTGTTGAACGACGCAGCAACGTGCACCACTCCGTGCGGAATGATGCGGCGCTCGCGTTTCTTCTTAAATTCCTTCTTGCGCTTGGTTGCCGCCGCGGGTTTGCCACCCGGTGTAACGTCCGGCGTTGCGTTTTTTTGCTGCTCTTTTGCCACGTGTTACTCCGTTTCTTTGAACTTAGCCCTTCTTGCCGACAACCTTCTTCTTGGCTGCAACTGCTCCGCGACGCGGACCCTTGCGGGTGCGCGCGTTGGTGTGCGTGCGCTGACCGCGCACCGGCAAATTGCGGCGGTGACGGATGCCGCGGTACGCCTGAATTTCAATCAGCCGGCGGATGTTCATCTGGATCTCCTTGCGGAGATCGCCTTCGACGCGACCTTCCTTTTCAATCTCCTGGCGCAGACGGTTGGTTTCGTCTTCGGTGAGATCGCGAATTTTCTTGTCGTGATCTACCCCGGCCTGCTTCGCGAGCTTCCGGGCACGCTCCTGCCCAATGCCATAGATCGCCGTCAAACCAACCCAAAGGCGTTTTTGCGGCGGAAGGTCAATGCCTGCGATACGTGCCATAAATTCTCCTTACCCCTGACGCTGCTTGTGTTTCGGATTCTGGCAAATCACACGGACCACGCCACGCCGGTGAATCACCTTGCATTTGTCACAAATCTTCTTAACCGATGCTCGTACTTTCATAAGTTCTTTTCCCCGATGCTCCGCTTATTTGTAGCGGTAAACAATTCGTCCGCGGGTTAAATCATAAGGTGAAAGCTCCACGGCAACTTTGTCTCCCGCCAGAATGCGGATGAAATTCTTTCTCATCTTGCCGGAAACGTGTGCCAGAACCTGATGCTTGTTCTCCAACTCGACGCGAAACATGGCGTTGGGCAACGGCTCAATTACCGTGGCCATCACTTCAATGGCGTCTTCCTTGGTATTTCCGGAATCGCCTTTCTTCTTATCGTCTTCAAACCGCTTCGCCATAATCTCCTGTGCTGCGCGTAATCCCTTTGCCCGCTACCACGATGGCCCAGTCATTTCTTTTGGCCGCGTCAGAATCCAGGGTCCGTTAGCGGTAATCGCCACGGTGTGCTCGAAGTGCGCGGAAGGGCTGCCATCGGCCGTTTCGGCCAGCCACTCATCGCGCATGCGCACTTCCGGGCCGCCCGCGTTTACCATCGGCTCCACGGCGATGACCATGCCTTCTTGCAACCGCGCGCCGCGCCCGGCTTCGCCGTAATTGGGCAGGTTTGGTTCATCGTGCATCTTGGTGCCGATGCCATGTCCCACAAATTCCCGCACCACGGAGTAGCCGTTCTGCTCCACCCAGCTTTGTACCGCGTGCCCTACATCGCCGAGCCGATTGCCTGCGCGCATTTTATCAATGGCGCGGTCCAGCGATTCGCGGGTGACATCCAGCAACTTTTGCAGCGCCGGACTGATTTCCCCTACCGGAACAGTAACTGCCGAGTCCGCGTAATAACCGTCTACTTCCATCCCGAAATCCACAGAGACGATGTCGCCTTCGCGCAATTTGCGTTTCGTCGAAGGAATCCCGTGAACAATCTCGCCGTTCACCGAAGTACACAGCGAACACGGATAACCACGGTAGCCTTTGAACGCTGGCTTGCCCGGCTTGCCGGCGATTTTCTGCTCGGCCAGCTTCTCCAGATCCATCGTCGTAATCCCAGGCTTTACAAAGTCGCGCAGTTCCGTCAAAACCTCGTGCACGATAAGACCAGCGCGATGCATTTTTTCCAGTTCTTCCGCGCTGCGCAAATGAATAGCCATCTCGATTCCGTTACTCGTCATGCAATCTACTGCGCCTGGCGTACGATTTCGAGCACCCGGCGCGAAACTTGTTCCACACTCTGTGCGGCGTCCACATCCTCAAGCCGTCCAAGGCGCCGGTAGTACGCTGCCAGCGGCGCGGTCATCTGCGCGTACGCCTCAAGTCGCGGCCCAACAATTTCTTCCCGGTCATCGGGACGCTGCATCAACTCGCCGCCGTCGCCATCGCAAACACCGGGGACTTTCGGAGGGCGATCGTAAATATTATAAATCTCGCCGCCCGTCTTGCACATCCGCCGCCCGGTAATCCTGCGCATCAGCATTGCCGGGTCAATCACAAAGTGCACCACCACCGGCTGCTTGTAGCCATGCTGCTTCAGCAATTCACCAAGCCACTGCGCTTGCGCTACCGTACGCGGAAACCCGTCGAACACAAATCCGAACGAACAATCTTGCCGTTCGATCCGCTCCGCCACCATTTTCAAAATGATGGAGTCCGGAACCAACTCGCCGCGCGCCATCAAAGGCTTGGCCTGGGCGCCCAATTGATTGCCCAGAGCGATATTTTCCCGCAGCATGTCACCGGTCGAAAGATGCGGCACGCCGTATTGCTTGGCCAGTTCCTGCGCTTGCGTACCCTTGCCCGCGCCGGGCGGTCCCAGAAAAATCACCGCGCGATGCAAACGTCCAAGTTGCCGAGAATCCGGCTTCTGGCCGTTGGGTTGCATTACCGCCGGCCACGCAACCGGCCCTTTCGAGCGAAGCCTTCGTAGTTGCGCATAACCAGTTGCGCTTCGAGTTGCTGCACCGTATCCATGGCCACGCCAACTACAATCAGCAGCGAAGTGCCACCAAAATAAAACTGCACACCGAGACCTTTCAGGAACCAGACCGGAAAGTGACGGTCAAACCAGCCGCCAATTCCCCAGCCCAGATGGTCAAGGTGAATACCGGCAATCATCCATTCCGGCAGCAGGCAAACCAGCGCCAGGTAAATCGCGCCGATGAACGTCAAGCGCTTGAGGATACGGCTGACATGCTCCGAAGTTGTACGTCCGGGACGGATGCCCGGAATGAAACCACCGTTCTTGCGCATGTTATCCGCAAGCTCCGTGGGATTGAAAACAATGCCCACGTAGAAAAATGCGAAAACCAGGATTAGCGTGATGTAAATCAAGGTGTAGAGCGGTTCGCCCCACTTCAATTTGTCCGCAATGCTGCGTAAGAAAATGTAGCGAGCGCCGAAAATCAACGCGATGGTCGCGGGAAACGCCAGCAACGAGCTGGCAAAAATCGGCGGAATGACGCCGCCGGAATTGACGCGCAAAGGCAAGTAAGAAGATTGCCCGCCCATCACGCGGCGACCGACAACGCGCTTGGCGTACTGCACTGGGATGCGGCGCTGGCCGCCTTCCACGAAAACGATAAACGCAACAACAGAGACCATCAGCAAAAGGAGCAGAATCAGCACCAGAGGTGTACCCGCGCCCCACTGGCCGGACTTCGCCAGTTCATACAGGTTGATAATCGCGCGCGGCAGGCCGACTACAATGCCGACGAAAATGATGAGCGACATGCCGTTGCCGATGCCGCGCTCGGTAATTTGTTCACCGAGCCACATTATGAACGCAGACCCGGTAGTCAGCGCCAAAACGGTCATCACAGTGAAACCAAAGCCGGGGTGATACACGAGGGATTGCCCATTCAACCCTTGCGCCTGCAAAGTGCCAGCAATCGACAAACCCTGAACAATGCTGAGCACGATGGTCAAATAACGCGTGTACTGGGTAATCTTGCGACGACCCAGCTCGCCTTCTTTTGATAGGCGTTCCAGATACGGAAACACCACGGTCATCAGCTGCAGGATGATCGACGAGGTGATGTACGGCATGATGCCCAGCGCGAAAATGGTCATGCGCCGGAAATTTCCGCCGCTGAACAGGTCGAAGATGCCGAGAACGGAGCCAGCAGCCTGATTGAAAAGCTGGTCCAGGATGCCGGTGTTAATGCCCGGAATCGGAATATGCGCACCAATGCGATAAACCGCCAGCAGCGCCAGCGTGAACAGGACACGGTTCCGCAAATCTTCGATGCGGAACATGTTTTTCACGGCTTCTAAGAAACGATTCATGCTTTTCCTGGTGCCCTCTATTTAAGATTGCGACGAAATACCATGCTTACGCGAACGCAACTACCTCAAACGAACCGCCCGCCGCGGCAATTTTTTCTTTCGCCGACGCGCTGAATGCGTGCGCGTGAATCGCCAGCTTGGTGGTCAGCTCGCCGTCTCCCAGGACCTTAATGCGGTCCTTGGCTCGACGAATAAATCCGTGCGCTCGAAGCAAATCCGGCGTGACCGTTTCCCCGGCCGGGAAAACGTTTAACTCTTCCAGATTGACGACCGAATAAGACACGCCAAACGGATTGTGAAAGCCGCGTTTGGGCATGCGGCGGTGCAACGGCATCTGTCCGCCTTCGAAACCTCGGCGGCGAGAATAGCCGCGCCGGGATTTTTGTCCCTTGTTGCCGGCTCCCGCGGTCTTGCCCAGCTTCGAACCCATGCCGCGGCCAACGCGTACTTTCTTCTTGCGCGAACCTTTCGGTGGCTGGAGGTTCGACAACGTATAAGACTTGCGGCCCGCCGGAGTCGCCGGCTTATGATGCCCACGCGTCGTGCCCGCTTTGCGGCTGCGCGGACCAGTTGACGGCTTGTGCCCGCTTGAATTTTTTCTGGCCATCGCTTTACCCCACCACTTCCACGAGATGCCGAACCTTGTGAATCATGCCGCGTGTTTCAGGCGTGTCCTGGCGCTCCACCACGTGATGCATGCGGCGCAGGCCGAGACCGCGAATGGTCTCGCGAATGTCGTCCGTGCAACCGATGGAGCTGACCACCCACTTCACCTTGATCGTGCCGCCAGATTTCTTTTCCTGGTGTTCGCTGATCACAAATTGCTTGCCAAAATGGTGGCCGCCGGACTTCTTTACGTGGCGTACTTTTACGCCTGCTACTTTCTCGCTGGTTCGGGTCATTAGCCTGTCTCTACCGCCGCACGAGTCTCGCGGCCGCGAATTTCGTCAACTGTTTTGGAACGCGTCTCCGCCACATGGGCAACGTCTTTCAAGCTGAGCAATGCTGCGAAAGTGGCTTTCACTACGTTATGAGGATTAGATGTGCCCAGCGACTTAGTGAGCACATTGTGAATCCCCGCTACCTGCATGACTTTGCGTACCGGGCCACCGGCAATCACGCCGGTACCTTCGGAAGCGGGCTTTAGCAGCACCTGCGCCGAGCCGTAACGGCCCAGCACTTGATGCGGAATCGAGGTGCCCTTCAGGTTCAACTTGATCAGGTTTTTCTTCGCCTGCTCAATGCCCTTCTTGATGGCCATCGGCACTTCACGAGCTTTGCCCATGCCAAAGCCTGCATGTCCGTGATGATCGCCGACCACGACGAGCGCCGAAAAGCTCAAGTTCTTACCGCCCTTTACTACCTTTGTAACCCGGTTGATGGCAATCACGTCGTCCTTCAAATCCGAAGGATTGACTTCCAGGAGCCGCCGAACCGCTAAACTGTCTCGCAAGATTTGCTTCGACATAGGCTTAGAAC
>CAXMLS010000725.1:0-4862 GCA_964194235.1 uncultured bacterium
GATGTGTATAAGAGACAGGCATTGACTTGTAGGCTATCGGATGCTGGGTTTCCCAGCAAAGCCAAAAGCGCCGCTGCGGGTTCCGCGGAAAGCATCAGATGTTCACCGATGAGGAAAGCGTCAAAACCGGCGCGACGCAAATTTACAAGCTCATCGTGAGAGCGAATGCCGGACTCACTGATCGCGATGCAATCTTCCGGAATTCGATCGATCAGCTCGCGCGAAGTTTCGACGCGCACGGTCATCGTTTTTAAATCGCGATTGTTTACCCCAATAATGCGCGCGGACGCTGCGAGCGCGCGATCGAGTTCCTCCGCGGTGTGAACCTCGATCAGCGGCTCCATGCCAATTTCGCGGCCGAGGACGATGAGGTCGCGGAGCAGCGGATCCTGTAGCACGGCTGCGATGAGTAGGAAACTGTCGGCATCATTAGCGCGCGCTTCCCAGACTTGCCAGGGATCAAAGATAAAATCTTTGCGCAACACGGGCAGCTTTACGGTCTTCCGCGCATCACGCAGATTTTTCAGCGAGCCATGAAAATATTCGCCCTCGGTAAGAACTGACAGCGCGGCGGCTCCCGCGTTTGCGAGCGAGTCTGCAAGCTCAGGCGCGTCAAAGGGCTCGCGAAGCACGCCCTTCGATGGAGATGCAGGCTTCAACTCAGCGATGACGTTCAGCCCGTCGCGCGAGAGAGCGGCGGAAAAATCGCGCACTGGCGACGCCGCTTTGGCGCCATATTTCAATACAGTCTCCGGCAGCACGCATTTGCGATGCTCGACTTCGGCAAGGCGAGCTTCGAGAATACGGTCAAGAACGGTTCCGGTGTTGGTGTAAGCACACACGAAGGTAAGTTTGTATGCTAGGGAGGTGGCGCGAGTGTGTCAAATCGCAGCGCACGAAACGGTTTTTGATTTAGGCATCAAGGATGAACAGAATGGACTTTGGCGGTCAATCGAAAACGGGAGAAACGATGGGATATCAGGAAGAGTATGGGCCGCTGCTGGAGGCAATCGTTGCAGAGGGCGACGCTATTGCAATGCGATATTTTCGCGCCATTGAAATGCGCGTAGAGAGGAAGGGCGACGGCTCGGCGGTTACGCAAGCGGACCGAAGCGTGGAAGAAATGGCCCGCGCTCGTGTGGCAACAAGCGGAATCGCGCTCGACGTCCTAGGGGAAGAGATGGGCGGTCGCGATGCGGGGAAAGCGAACTCTGGCAGGCGAGCCAGGTTGATCATCGATCCAATCGACGGCACGGAAGAATTCTCACGTGGTATCCCCACATTCGGGACCTTGCTTGGCATCGAGCGCGACGGCGAAATTGTGGCCGGAATGGTTAGTGCTCCGGCGCTCCGGACCCGCTGGTCGGCGTATCGCGGCGAGGGCGCTTATCGTGACGGTAAAAAAATTCAAGTGTCGCCTGCAGCAAAACTGAGCGAATCGATGATTTTTACTACCGGCACGGGGCCGAAGAAAGATGCGAAGGCCAGAGCAACGCTTCGGCGACTGGCGGACGCTGCGCGAAATAGCCGCGCCTTGGGCGGCTTCTGGCAACACATGCTGGTGGCCGAGGGCGCTATCGAGGCGGCGGTGGACTGGACTTCCATGCCGTGGGATCTGGCGCCGCTCGGATTGATCGTGGAAGAAGCGGGCGGAAAATCGACCAATTTGCGGGGCGAGAGAACGATTTATAGCGGCGACTTTATCAGCACCAACGGAAAAATCCACGACGAGGTGCTGAGGTTTCTGCGGTGACGCAACAAGCTGCACTCAAACGGCTGGCGAAAGAGGTGGTGGCTTGCCGCTTGTGTCCGCGACTGGTTGAGTATCGCGAACGCGTGGCGCGCGAGAAGCGGCGGGCTTATCTGGACTGGGCTTATTGGGGCAAGCCGGTGCCGGGTTTTGGTGACACTGATGCGAAGCTGCTGATCGTCGGCCTTGCGCCTGCGGCTCATGGAGGCAATCGTACGGGACGCGTCTTCACCGGTGACCGCTCCGGCGATTTTCTTTTTGCGGCGCTGTACGATGCGGGCTTTGCAAACCAGCCGACTTCGGTGGATCGCCACGATGGCCTGCATCTGATTGATGCGTACATAACGGCGACGGCGCGGTGCGCGCCTCCGGACAACAAACCACTGCCTAGTGAAATCCTTAATTGCCGGAGCTACATGGAGCGGGAGCTTCGGATCCTTGAGCCTAAGGCGGTTTTGGCTTTGGGCAAGATTGCCTGGGATGGTTATCTGGATGTTTTGAAGCAGCGTAGAGTGATTGCTTCTCGCTCGCTTTACCGGTTTGCGCATGGCGCGGAAGTGCAGTTGCCGTCTCCTGAGCCACGGTTGTTCGGTATTTTTCATCCCAGTCAGCAGAATACTCAAACCGGTCGGGTTACTCCTGCTATGTATGCGCAGGTTTTGCGGCGCATCCGGAATTTTCTAGAAAACGGAAATTGAAAAATTTAGGAAGATCGAGTTGCGCCGGCGCCCTTGGAAATTGACACGGGCAGCATTGCAGAGGAAGGGTCTTGCGCTGCGGCCACGTAAGAAATTACCCTTGGGATACGCGTTGGCACCCAGGCCGCATCTAAAATATGGCGAAGTAAACACGGAACCGCGACGAAATTCGCCTGGGAGAAATCATGAGCCGCAATAGAGTTTGGAATAACGTTGGAACAGGAATCGCCACTTTAGCAATGTTCTTTTCGGCCGCCGCGTTTTTGACAGCTCGCGAAAGCCGCTTTCCCCAGGAAGACAGGACGCAAGCGTCCACGGTACCTCAGCCACAGAAAGCCGACGGCCAAAGGCACGGCTTGCCGTTAGAGACCTACGCCGTAGCGCCGGGAACGAAATTTCTGGTGGAACTGGAGCAGGACCTGAATTCCAAGGGCACGGAAGAAAACAGCAAGTTCCGCGTGAAGACGTTGGAGCCGCTGGAGGCCGGGAACGGCATTTACCTGCCGCCGGGCGCCGAAGTGCATGGACACATCAGCCGGATCGAATCCGCGGGAGTGGCTGGACGCGCTAAGATTTGGCTGACATTCGATAATATCTCCACAAAATTCGGAAAGCTCCCCATTGTCGCGGAGGTCACGAGCGTGCCTGGGGACCATAGCGTGAAAACCGCGGGCGCTAATCAAGAAGGGTTGATTGAAGGCCGGAGCAGCACGCAACAAGATGCGGCGCAAGCCGCGGCTGCCGGAGGCGCGATGGGTGCGGTGCGCGGCGTGAAAGACAAAGACACAAAAGAAGCCGCGCAAGGGGCGGCCCTCGGGGCGCTCACTGCTTATCTCGTGGAGTCCGGCCGCGGGCACGAACTGAATCTGCCGAAGGGCGCAAAGCTGGAGTTGGAGTTGGAGCGAGCTTTGTATTTGCTGAAAGAGTGACGCGAATTCGATTCGGGTCATGGGGAATTTTGGCTTGAACTAATACCGGATTTCCTTCCACTGTTGCCGATCATGGATTCTATTGCCATCGGTTGTAGCTAGCGGAACTGCGAGCGCCTGACCTGCGAACGACACCCTAGACTTGGCAACCGGAGATGGGCTTGTTAGAGTCGGATGTCGAGACAATTGGCTTTCTAAATAGACTAAAGCGCTGTTGACGGAGAGGTTTATCACCCATGGGGGAAGAATCAAAGGGCGCGGTTCGCGCGCTGGAATCTCCGGAGCGGAGAGACCGCGTTTTGATCGTGGAAGACGAAGACAACGCGCGCAAAGGTTATGAGCAGTTGCTGCAGCGCTGGGGCTGTGAAGTCCTGGGCGTGGGCAATGCGGAAGACGCGCTCGCAAAGTTTGCGACCTATCAACCGGACGCGCTAATCGCCGATGTGGAACTGCCTGGAATGAACGGCCTGGACCTGCTGAAACAGTTGGGTCCGGAGTTGCACGACGTGCCTGCCATTATTATCACGGGAAGAGGCAGCGAAGAGCGCGCGGTGGCGGCGATTGAAGCCGGGGCGTTCTGGTATATCGAAAAACCGCTGAAGGGTCCGGTGCTGCGCGCGTTGCTGGATCGCGCATTGAGCAGGGCGCGGGATGCGCGGCAGTTGGTGGTACTGCAGCGGCAGTTGCGCGAGTCGGGCAGGCTCGGGGACCTGGTCGGCGCTTCCAAACCGATGCAGGACGTCATGCGTCTGGTAGAGATGGCCGCGCCGAGTTCCGCGTCGGTGCTCATCACCGGCGAGACGGGATCGGGAAAAGAAGTTGTGGCGCGGACGATCCACAAACTTTCTCCCCGCGCGTCTGGGCCATTTGTGGCGATTAACTGCTCGGCAATTCCCGAAACCCTGATGGAAAGTGAAATCTTCGGCCATGAGCGCGGAGCGTTTACGGGCGCGGCAGAACGACGGATCGGGTGCTTCGAACTAGCAGATGCCGGGACACTGCTGCTCGACGAGATCGGTGAGATGCCTGCACCGACGCAGGCGAAGTTATTGCGCGTACTGGAAGACCGCAAAGTACGCAGGCTGGGGAGCAAAAGCGAAACGCCGGTGGATGTGCGCGTGCTCGCCGCGACGAACAAAGATGCGGAACAAGCGGTGGCCAGCGGACATCTGCGGCAGGACTTGTTCTTTCGCTTGAACGTGTTTCACATTAATTTGCCGCCTCTGCGCGAACACAAAGAAGATATTCCCCTGCTCGTCGAGCATATTCTGCGCGATGTAAATGCCAAGCACGGCAAACACGTCCGCGGCATTGGCACGGAGGTGCTGGATATTTTCATGAGCCACACATGGCCGGGAAATATTCGCGAGTTGCGAAACATTCTGGAGCGCGCTTCCATCATGTGCGAAAAAGAGTTGATTACCCGCTCTTGCCTTCCGGAAGAATTCGGCAGGAGCACCGCTAAGGCTGTCTCTTATACACATC
>CAXMLS010000726.1:0-2530 GCA_964194235.1 uncultured bacterium
GAATTTAAGTTACCCGGTGCTGGAAGAGATCCGGCTGCTGACCAATCTTGAAACTTCGACGGAAAAACTTCTGCAAATCGTTCTATCCGGTCAGCCGGAACTGGAACAGAAACTGAAGCTGCCGCAACTCCGTCAATTGAAACAACGGATTACGCTGCGCTGCAAAACCGAGCCGCTGAGCAAAGAACAGACTCACGCGTACATCGCCGAGCGCTTGCGCATTGCGGGATCTGACGGCGAAGAAATTTTCACTCCAGAGGCCATGGATGCAGTGCACTTATATTCCCTGGGCATCCCGCGTGTCGTGAATCTTCTGTGCGAGCATTCCCTGATTAATACCTATGTGGAGCAGGAGCGGCTGGTAACACCGAAAACCGTGGAAGATATCGCGCGCGAGTTTCAACTGGACGAGATTGAGCCGATTCCGCCGCCACGCTCCTCCGCACCTATCGATACCGATGTATATAACTCAGAGACTTTTGTGCAAAATCTGGGGGAAGCGCTCTCCCGGTTTCGTATCGGCTCCTCGACAATCTCCTCGACACGCGAAAAGAAGTGATTCAGCTGCGCCTGAGCCTGAAGCGTAGACGGTGAACCTTGGGTCTGAAATGTCATGTATAGAAACGCATACAATCAATTCCCCGCTGCTATATATTTCAGCAAACATGCCACTATAATGATGGTTGCTTAACACTGTCATGCTGAATGAAATCTACTATCATTTAAAACCTGTAATACCTTGGCAATTTCGCCTCGCGCTGCGGCGGCGGCTAGCTGCGTCACGGCGCACAAAGTATGCCGATGTGTGGCCGATCGATCCGAAATCGGGCACAAAGCCTCCGGGTTGGCCCGGCTGGCCGGACGGCAAGCAGTTCGCGTTTATTCTTACGCACGACGTGGAAGGCCCTAAAGGCCTCGGGCGCGTCAAGCAATTGATGGAACTGGAAGCCCGGCACGGCTTCCGTTCCTCCTTCAATTTCGTTCCTGAAGGTGAATACGTACTTCCCGTTGATTTACTCGCAACGATGATGCGCGAAGGATTTGAGGTGGGAGTACATGGCTTGCAGCATGATGGCAAGCTTTACTCTTCGAAGACTGAATTTGCCGCCAAGGCGATTCGTATCCGGGATTATCTGCGGCAATGGAACGCTTCGGGTTTCCGTTCGCCGCTGATGCAACATAAGTTGCCGTGGCTGCACCAACTAGGCGTGGAATACGACTCCTCGACTTTTGACACCGATCCTTTCGAGCCCGAGCCTGACGGGGTTGGCACTGTGTTTCCGTTCTGGGTGCCTGGCCCTAAAGGCAGCGGCTTTGTAGAACTTCCTTATACGCTGCCGCAGGACTTCACCCTTTTTGTTGTACTTCGCGAACTTAATATCGATATTTGGAAGAAAAAGCTCGATTGGGTAGCCGCGTCCGGCGGTATGGCGTTGCTTAACACGCACCCCGATTACATGTGCTTTGAAGGAACGAAGAACAAAGATGAAACCCCAGTGGCATTATACGAAGAGTTTCTGAGCTATGCGCGGGAGAAATACGCCGGCGCATACTGGCACGCTAATCCTCGCGAAGTATCTCGATTCTATTGCTCTACCATGCCCTTAGCCGTACGTAATTCACGCAAGAAAATTTGTATGCTAGTACACAACACCTACGAAACCGATAACCGGGTGCGGCGTTACGCTGAGGGATTGGCCAAGCGTGGTGATAAGGTCGATGTGATTGCCCTCGTGGGGGGGCGTGCTCCGCTAGTAAGCGTGGTAATAAATGGCGTCACCGTCTTCCACGTGCAAAATCGGGTGCGGAATGAACGCGGGAAATGGACCTACGCGTGGCGGCTGCTGCGCTTCCTCCTGGTTTCCTCTATTTTTTTGACAAAACGCCACCATCATATGCGTTACGACGTAGTTCACGTACATAATCTGCCCGATTTTCTGATCTTCGCCGCATGGTATCCCAAGTTAACCGGCGCGCGGATCATCCTGGATATTCATGACATCGTACCCGAATTGTTCGCCAATAAATTCGATGCCAAGCCCGACGATAAATATATCAGATTGCTGAAATTCATTGAGAAAGCGTCGGCAGCTTTTGCGGATTACGTTATCGTCTCAAATCATTTGTGGTACGAAAAATTACTTTCGCGGTCAGTCCCTAAAGAAAAGTGTTCCGTTTTCATAAATCACGTCGATCCTGCCCTTTTTTACCGTCGCAACCGGACACGCACGGATGACAGGATCATCATTCTTTTTCCTGGTAGTTTTCAGTGGCACCAGGGATTGGATATAGCCATCGAAGCCTTCGCCCTAGTTAATAAAAGAGTGTTAAACAGCGAGTTTCATATTTATGGAGGCGGCGATGAGAAGTCGGAATTAATCGCCTTGACGGAACAACTGGGCTTGAAAGACAAAGTAAGATTTTTTAGCAGTGCGTCTCTGGAGGCCATCGCGGATGTGATTTCGAACGCGGACATTGGGGTGGTTCCTAAGCGGGCAGACTCCTTCGGAAATGAAGCTTACAGCACGAA
>CAXMLS010000727.1:0-1719 GCA_964194235.1 uncultured bacterium
ATGTGTATAAGAGACAGGTCATAGGCGGATTAATGGAGGTCAAACGGCGGTGACGAGGGTTCCGTCGCCCTGTACGTAGCCATACGCCATGCGCGGCGTATTGAAAGCCCAGCCGGGAATGCCATTGTGGTCGAGAAGTATCAGGCCGCCGGTGGCGTGCGTGCGGAGGGCAAGAAGTTCTACCGCTTCGCGAGCCGCGACCATTGCCACATTCGATTCGCCCGCGTGCACAGCGGACGCAGACGGCGCAGCGGAACGTGGGGCTGCTTGAGAGTCGCGTAGAAACTCAGTGGCCGATTTAGCCATGACAATCTTCATGATGGCTTCACCGTAGCCGGTGCACGAGACTGCTCCGGCCTGGGAGTCCGCGTAGCAGCCGCAGCCAATCAACGGCGAATCTCCGACGCGGCCGGGAAGTTTGCAGCAAGTCCCTCCCGTCGAGGTCGCGGCGAAAAGACGGCCGTCACGGTCCATGGCTACCGCGCCAACAGTGCCCTGTTCGTGGCCGCGATGAAAACTCGCCGCGTGCTTATCCATTTTGCATTTCATCCAGGCGCTGCGCTCGGCTTCGGTCATCAATTCTTCGGGCGCGCACAGTTTGATTCCCTGCTCGTGAGCGAAACGCTCCGCGCCTTCGGCGACGAGCATCATGTGCGGGCAATTTTCGAGAATTTTCCGCGCGAGGCGCACCGGATTGCGGATGTGCTGCACGGTGGCGACGGATCCGGCGCGCAATGTCGATCCGTCCATAACGATGGCGTCGCATTCCACGCGACCGTCAAGGTTGAGGTGCGATCCGTAGCCCGCGTCGAAAACCGGATCATCTTCGAGGATCACTACGGCGGCTTCAATAGCGTCGAGCGCTGAGCCGCCCGCTTGCAGGATGCGCCAGCCGGCATTCAGCGCGCGTTCGCAGCCTGATTTGCAAGCAGGCACGGCTTCGTCAGGAATATCCCAAGCGCCGCCATGAACAATTAGAGATGGTTTCATTCGTAAGAATGAGGATGGCAAAGCGAGGAAGGTTTGTCACGCGCAGGGGTAGGGGACGGTGCTGAATCGACAGTCCAATACGGTAGGCGCATCATGCCGATGGGAAATTCTGAGCGGTTACGCGTCCTCGTGAATCGTCACCAGACGCACCACTTCAAATTCTTTTTTGCCGGCTGGGGTGGCAACTTCGATCTCATCGCCGACTTTACGGTTGAGCAGGGCTTTTCCGATCGGCGAGGTGGTGGAAATCAAGCCTTTTTCGGCGTCGGCTTCTTCGGTGCTCACTAATTTATATTCGATTTTTACGTCGCGCTGCGTGTCCAAGACCGTAAGGCGCGAACCGTAACCGGCGCGGTCCTTCGGAATATTAGTGAGATTGAGCATGCCGAGGTCGCCCATGCGTTTCTTGAGTTGGCCAATGCGCGCGTTCACGTAGCCTTGCCGCTCTTTGGCGTACTTGTACTCGGCATTTTCGGAAAGGTCGCCATGCGCGCGGGCAACGGCAATTTCCTTGGGCAAATCGACGTTCAATTCGTGGGAAAGCTGGTCGATTTCTTCCAGCAATTTCTGTTTTATCTTGGCGAGCGGGTCTTGCATAAGTTTGGCTTCAGCTATTTTCATTCTGCCGGGCGTGTTTGAGTGAAACGAGCACGAGGCCGACGCAAAGCGGGTACGGCGTATAGAAACAGGGTGATCGCGCGACGCTACATTATAGATGGGGGGAATTGC
>CAXMLS010000728.1:0-4130 GCA_964194235.1 uncultured bacterium
TGTGTATAAGAGACAGGGTTAATGGTGCGCAAACTGGCAAATTCTTTTGCTTGCTGAACTTTTCAACAATTTCTCGTACTGCGCTAATGACTGTTCGCAGTTCCTCTTCAGACATCGAAGGATAAAGTGGAAGCGAAATCATCCTGGGATACATCTGGAGCGCTGCCGGACACTGGTTATGTCCAAGGTGCGCCCACTCATTAAAAAATGGATGCAGCGGAATTGGAATGAAGTGAACGCTGGCACCAATTTTTCTCTTTCTTAACTCCTCTATGAACTGCCCTCTATTGATTGTGAGCAAGTCCAAATTGAGACGCACTACGTATAGATGCCACGAGTGGCGCCCATCTTTCACGGGCGCAGGGAGTTCCAGCTCTGGAAGGTCGCCGAGTTCCTGGCTGTAAATCTCAGCGTAGCGCGTTCGTTCCCGAACATATCGTTCCAGCTTCCGCAACTGATGGATTCCGATTGCAGCTTGAACATCGGTCAGGTTGTATTTGAACCCGTTTTCGAGAACTTCGTAGTACCAGCTACCTTCTTCGCGGTATCGATTCCACGCGTCCTTGCTGATTCCATGTAGCGTGAGGATCTTGATTCGGACGGCGAGGGCGTCTTGTTTGCTTACAATCATCCCACCTTCGCCTGTGGTGATGTTCTTCGTCGCGTAAAAACTGAATGCTGTCGCGTCACTTTGAGAGCACTCGGCGCCCACATGGTGACCACGATAGTGCGTACCCGCTGCATGAGCCGCGTCCTCAATTACGAACAGCTCGTGTTTCCGGGCGAGACTCCAGATTGCATCCATATCGCACGGGGCGCCTGCAAAGTGCACCGGGATGATTGCCCGGGTACGTGGAGTAATTCGGTCTGCCACCGATTGCGGATCGATGTTCCCATTGGGCTGGATATCAGCCAGTACCGGTGTCGCCCCCACATGCAATATGACGTTTACGGTCGCGCAGAATGTGAGAGGCGTGGTGATGACTTCGTCGCCGGGACCAATCTTGAGACCGGTTAATGCGAGATGGAGCGCAGCCGTTCCGGAGTTTACCGCAAGGACATGGCGAGCTCCAATGTACGACTGAAATTCATTTTGAAATTGTTCTGTGCGCACCCCGGTGGTGAGCCATCCCGATCTGAGTGTGCGAACCACTTCATCAATCTCGTCCTCTCCGATTTCCGGGCGATGGAAGGGTATGAAAAATTGTTCACTCATTTAAAGGTTCCTGCGTAGCTATCCGTGCAACCTGTCGTACTTGCCCGGAAGTGCAGCGCAAATCGCCGTTCTTACAACCACACGGACGTCGCCCCAAAACGAGCTTTTTTTCACGTATTCAAGACTCATAGCGAGCTTCGCGGGCAACAAAGTATCTTTGTAATAGAGGATTGGATCGCATGATCGTTCAAGCAGCAGCTCTTCATCGCGAAAAGCGATGGAAGCGGGATGAGTGATTCCAGGGCGCACACTTAAAATCGCTTGCCAGATCGGCGCTCTTAGATCAACGAACTCAGGAACTTCCGGTCGTGGGCCAACAAAGGCCATTTCGCCTCGTAGGACGTTGCAAAGCTGGGGCAACTCGTCCAATTTAAACTTTCGCAAGAAACTGCCTACACGAGTTATGCGTTGGTCGTGGGCAACGGTCAGAGGTAGTCCCTTCATCGTGTGACGCATCGTGCGAAACTTGATCAAGCCGAATGGTGTTCCGTTCCGGCCTATTCGAGTTTGTACAAAAAAAATAGGGCAGCCGGTTTCCAGGAATATGCCCGCCCCAATCAAAAGAAAGATAGGCGAAAACATCACCAGGGTGACGCCCGACGCAATCCTATCGAACACTTGACGCCAAGTCGCGGATTGCGCGACCGGAAGGGAATTAGCGGAAAACTTCAATCCAGGATATTCCAAGGTCGGCTTCTGTGCTTATCGTCTTATTGCGACTCATATGGCGCGTAGGCGCCATAGCCGTAACGATTCATCGATTTCAAATCCCAGGCGTTCAAGATCGTCCCAATCACAGGTATGCCGTCCGCCGTAAGTCGCTGTTTCGCAGCCAGAGCGACATCTCTATTGGTTTTGCCTGCGCGGAATACAAGTACAGCTGCATCTACTAAACGGCCGAGAACTCGCGTATCGGAAATCCCGAGTAGGGGTGGCGTGTCAATTAAGATGAAGTCAAACTCGGATCGCAAACGCTGGAGTAATTCCAGCATGCGCGCAGAATGGAGCAGACTAGTAACATTACCAACACGCGGACCGCTGGGTAGCACATAAACACTCTGTATTTCAGTTTTCTGAGCCAAAGCCTCAAGTGGGCAATCGCGCAAAGAACCCTTTTCCCGCAATAAATCGCTCAATCCCCACGTATTTGGAACGCCAAATACCCAATTGAGCCTTGGCTGCCGCATATCCGCATCAATCAACAAGACCCTTCGGTGGATTTCACCCAAAGCGATACCCAAATTGCTCACGACCGTAGTTTTTCCCTCCCCACGCGCTGCGCTACAGATGAGGATGACGCGAGGGGATACTCCCTGTTCTCTCGAGAAAAGTATTGACGTACATGTGCTACGGAAGGCCTCGGCGATAAACGAGGACTTGTCACGCCAGGTCGTTGTCTCAACTCGCCCCAAGGGAACCTTTTCACTTTCGTAAGGAAGCAACCCTGCAGTTGCGTGACTTCCATGACTATTATTTGAGGACTGATCTTCTGACGGAATCACGCCGAGCTCGGGCAAGTCTAAGTGAAAGGAAACTTCATCGGGTCCCCTCAGGCTGCGATCTAGGCTTTGTCGCCCGAGAACCAATACCAGCCCCGCGATTCCCCCGGAGAACGCGCCCATCAAAATGTTCCAGACAAAGTTCGGCTTGTATGGATGTGACGGTGGTTGCGCGGGATCGATGACCCGAGCATTGCTGCCGCGCATAGCTGATGCGATGTCGGCCTCTTTCGCATTTTTCAGCAAGGAATCATAAAGTTGACGATTGGTTTCCGCTTCGCGTTCCAAAATATTGTAATAGGAGGTCTGTTCCGTTTGGCGAGAGACGAGTTCTGCCTCTTTTTGATAGGCGGAACTTAACAATCTCTCCCGCATCAATGCAGCCTGGTATTCATTTCGCACCCGAACAAGGATATTGTCGCGTTCTTTTTTAAAAGTCGCGTCCAACTCGTCGATCTGCGCCCGCAGCTGCTTCACTTTGGGATGTTCTGGCGTGAACTGCGCGTTCAATTCGGCAAGCTGCCGCCTGAGTGTAGCCAATTGTGATTGGTAATCGCTGAGCCGGGTATTATCGATAACCTGAGGAACCGAATCAGCGGTACTCGACGAAACCATCTGGTAAGCGGACTGCTTTTCGATTCTCGCGGCCTGCGCCTGGGAAAGCGCCTCTTGAGTTTGTTTAAGCCTCTCCTGTTCGACACTGGAATTGCCAGCTGTGAACACCAGATTTGAGGCTCGCCCGTACGCTTGTGCCTCGCGCTCCGAATTTTGTAATTTCGTTTTTAACTCACCCGACTGCGTTCTTAGGAATTCTTGAGCCCGAGTAATCGCATCTCTCCTCGATTGCAGATTGGATTCGATGTATTCGCGCGCAAGAGCATTAGCATAGGACGCAGCAATGGTGGCGTCCCTTGAATCGACCAGTACCTCGACGATTCGCGTACTCTCCTGCACGTGAACTTTCACGTCGCTTTGCGACGGGAAGGATGCCTTTGCCGGAGAACTAGATATTAACCCGAGCTTAGCAAGCAGCAGGGACACATGGCTGCGGGTGGTAGTCGGAGGTTGGAGGGCTTGGTTTCGAAGTCTGTTGAGCGATTTGTTTCGTAGTGTCAGGCTTTGCAGAATCTGAGCTTGAGTTGGAAGGTAGGCCTCGGGTGACGTCGAAGCGCCCTCGGCCTCGAGCCCGCCGATCTTGACATTAAGCGCGTTCTCATTTGGATTCTGAATCTCCAAAGTTAGCCGCGCTTGATAAATAGGCTCTTGCCATAAACTCCAGAAAGTGGCTAGGGCTATACCAGCGATAACCAGGAGGCCGATCAATGGCAGTCGGCTAGATATGATGTACCAGTAGTCAAGAAGGCCGCTCGGCTCGCGGGTTGCTTGATTGGCGTCAGTTTTGAAGGGTTCTACAT
>CAXMLS010000729.1:0-2380 GCA_964194235.1 uncultured bacterium
GTCGCGTGCGTATGCAAAGAAGAACTGAGCGGCAATTATCAGCGACGGATTTACTTTCAAGAGAACTGGAACGGGCGATGGGAATCGAACCCAACGCCTAACACGGACAAGCCACTGAAAGCATTAATTGATTACTGCTGATTTCGGTCCACTTCGGTCCAATTATCCAGCTACTTCTTGGTATCGCCTGCACATGGGTGATCGGCTCAAACAGTGTCATCGTGCACTCGGCACTCGCCGGCGCGGGATTAGTTTAGTCTTAATATTCGCCCCTTCTAGCTATTATTGGGATGACCTTGGATGACCTTGGAGGTGCACAAAAAAAATCAACAACCGCACCCTTAAAATCGAAGGGTTCGATACTCGGCGCTTGTCGCTATGACACGACAGTAGTCGATTTCATCTCCCAGGAAGCTGTGCTCCGATTTTACTTCAGGATTGCCGCCAGAAATGTGCCGGGCGGGAACGCCACTTCTACGTGTGGCCCGTTGCGCACACCTGGTATAAGATTCGACGCGGTCTGAACGTCGAGAGAGTTTGGTGGCCTCCTTTGAACGCGGGGAGAATCCGGATGAAACTTCTCGTGCCGGTATTTGTGCTTCTTGGGTGTGCCTGTTCATTGTTCGCCCAGTCAAAGCCCCCAGCCCTAATGTCGGGTATGGGCCAACATCAGCATGCTATTTCCACAAAGAATCCTGAAGCGCAACGCTTCTTCGATCAAGGCCTCACACTAGTCTTCGCTTTCAACCACGAAGAGGCGGCCAGGGCGTTCACAAGAGCCTCGGACTTGGACCCGCAATCAGCAATGGCGTTCTGGGGCGTCGCGTTGGCTTTGGGTCCGTGCATCAATCTTGATGTCGATCCTCCTCACGAAAAGGCTGCGTATGAAGCCGTGCAGAAAGCGTTGCTGCTCGCTCCGGGCGCGACGGAAAGCGAGCGCGCTTACATTCAGTCTTTGGCTAAGCGGTACTCCTCTGACTCCAAGGCCGACTTGAAGAAGCTCGACGTGGAGTACGCCAATGCGATGCGAGAACAGTCCAGGTATTACCCGGACGATCTCGATGCGGCCACACTTTATGCAGAGAGTCTGATGGATCTTCACCCCTGGAAGCTCTGGAGTCTCGACGGCCATCCGACCGAAGGCACGGAGGAGATCGTTGCGGTGCTGGAACGGGTGTTGCGGCGCGATCCCTACCACATTGGTGCGAATCACTATTACATCCATGCTGTGGAGGCATCGCCCCACCCCGAGTGGTCCCTTGCAAGCGCGCGCCGATTGGAAAGCCTTGCACCGGCTGCCGGTCATCTGGTGCACATGCCCGCGCACACGTATATGCGTGTAGGTGAGTACTCTGCAGCAGCACACAGCACTGCGGGTGGGGCCGATGTGGACCGATTATATCTGCGGGAGAGCGCAACAACCGGCAGCATGTACGACATGATGTATTACTGCCACAGTCTTCATTTCCTCGCAGCCGCCTCTAGCATGGCGGGCGACTTTATACACGCAAAGCAGGCTGCGGACGAGTTGGCTGCTCATGTCGGTCCGATGGTCCACGACATGCCGATAGCTGAAGTCTACGTGCCTACTCCTATCTTCGTCCTCGTTCGGTTCCATCGTTGGGATGAAGTCCTGAAGCTGCCCCCACCTGACCCCACGCTGGCGATGACGACTGCATTTTGGCATTTCGCCCGCGGATCCGCGTTTGCCGCAAAGAGCCAGATTGCGAAGGCAGAAGCTGAACGAAGCATTCTGGAAACCACGCGCAAAGAAACGCCTGCCGATCTTGAGTTCAGCTTCTATTTCAACAAGGCCCAAGCCTTCCTCGAGCTCGCGGCAAATGTCCTCGGTGCCCGGATTGCCACTGCACAGGGCGACCATGAGCGGGCAATCCAGTATTGGGAGAAGGCGGTAGAAATCGAGGACAGACTTAATTACGGCGAGCCGCCCGAATGGTTTTATCCGGTCCGGGAGTCCCTGGGCGGCGCATTGTTGGTGAACGGCCAAGCATCTCGGGCGGAAGCTGTGTTTCGCTCTGATCTGGAACAGTACCCCCGAAATCCGCGGTCGCTGTTTGGTCTTCTGAGGTCTTTGGAAGCCCAGAAGAAGGGCGCCGACGTCGAAGAAGTTCGAAGAGAATTTGCGACCGCTTGGAAAAATGCGAATATGACACTCGAGCTCGGAGACCTGTAGGCTATCGTTCCTGAAGACTCCCGGAGTTCCAGATTTCAAGATTTCCCGAAACCACTCCGGGGATTGCGCCCGAGTCACGGGCAACTCGGAGATTATTCGGTTAAGGAAGAGTAGCCGAAAACTCGCTCAGAACATTGTGATGTGCGCTGCCCGGTTGAGAAAAACCTTGTGTCATCGTATGGTTTT
>CAXMLS010000730.1:0-2982 GCA_964194235.1 uncultured bacterium
GATGTGTATAAGAGACAGGTGCAAAGTTGTCCTGAGCAGGGCGATGCCGCCAAAAAAGAAGCTTCTCCGTCGCCAAGTTCGCAGGTGCCTAGCGAAAATTCAGAGCTGTCCAGCCAGGACGCTCCCGCGACATTTAAAGTGCGGGTTAACCTGGTGCTGGTGCGCGTAGTAGTGCGCGATGCGCAAGGGAAAGTGGTTCCTAACCTGCGGAAGGAAGATTTCCAGCTGTTGGACAATCGCAAACCACAGGTGATTTCGTCGTTCAGCGCGGAGACTCCCGAGTCACTGGCATTAAAGCCGGCCACCACACTGGCTAAAACTGGAGAGGCGGAAAATGTGGAGCCGGCCGGAGAGGCGGTCGATCACGGTAACGCAGCTATAGCGAAAAAACTGCCGCAGCGCTTTGTAGGGCTGCTTTTTGACGATGTGCATCTTTCGATGGAAGATGCCACCTATGTTCGCGACGCTGCCACGCGTTTTTTCGGCGCGCTGGCGGCATCGGATCGCGTGGCGATTTTCACCACGTCCGGACAATTCACGCAACCATTTACAGCCGATCGCGAGGTACTTCGTAAATCGCTGCTTTCCATCGGGTCGCGCCCGGTGACCGGCGGTTCGGGCTTCCATGATTGCCCGGAAGTTACGTATTACCAGGCTGACTTGATTGAGAACCGGCATGATTCGCAGGCGCTTGCGGTCGCGACAGAAGATGCCGTGCAGTGCGCGCTTGGCGGCGACGAAAGCAAGACCGCGCAGGCGGCAATCCTGGCATCGGCCGCCTCCAGTCGTGCATTGTCGAAAGGCGACCAGGAAACGGAATACGCGTACCGGCATGTCGAGGAAGCGATGCGGGGATTGGCGGCGATGCCCGGTCAACGCGTGATGGTTTTCGTTTCGCCGGGATTTATTCCCAGCACGCTGCGGGCGGAAATTTCATCCTTGATTGATCGCGCGACCCACGCAGGCATCGTGATCAATACGATCGATGCGCGCGGGCTGTATACCCCCGACGTACTGGGGGACATTGCCGATCCACCGCACGATTCGCCGCGAACCCGTGGTTTTAAAACTTCGTACTGGGTGGCGTCGCAATCGGCGAATGACCAGGTGCTCGACGAATTGGCCAGCGGCACGGGCGGTACGTTTTTTCACAATCGTAATGATGTAGACGAAGGCATGCGGCAAGCGGGGGCCGCGCCGCCGCTCTCGTATGTGCTGGGATTTTCGCCGCAGAATCTGAAGATCGACGGGCGTTTTCACACTCTGAAGGTCACGCTTAGCAATAAGCAGAAATATTCCATCCAGGCGCGCAATGGATATTACGCGCCGCGGTCGATCACCGATCCGGGAGAAGTTGCGAAGCAGGAGATTCAGGAAGCAATTTTTTCGCAGGAAGAGATGCATGACGTGCCTGTGGACTTGCAGACGCAGTTTTTTAAGAAGGATGCTTCGTCGGCGAGACTGTCGGTGTTGACGCATTTCGACGTGAAGGGTATTCACTTTCGAAAGATGGAAGGACGCAATCGAGACAACCTGACGATTGCAACGGCCATTTTCGACGAAAACGGGAATTTCGTGACTGGCGGTGAAAAACTGGTGGAGATGAAACTTCTGGATACCACCTATAACCGGTTGAGCCGGTCGGGGATCACGTTGAAATCCAGCTTTGACGTGAAACCAGGAAGTTACCTGGTGCGGCTGGTGGTACGGGATGCGGAAGGTTCACAAATGGCCGCGCGCAATGGTGCGGTAGTTATTCCGTTTTGACGACGGATGGAGAATCGCATGAGGAATACAAATAATTTTGCCGGGCGAGGAATGGCGTGGTTGGTAATAACGGCAGCGGTGCTGTGGGCCGCGCAAAGTATCTCGCCGGTGCGCGGAGACAGCGCGGCATCCGCCACAGCATCGCAGGCTACAACTTCGCAGGACACGACTTCGCAAGGCACGTCACCGCAAGTTGCCACGCAAGCGGAAGGCTCGCCACCGCAGGCTTCGGAGAATTTAAGCAATATTGTAATTAAAAAAGAATCGCGACTGGTGCTGGTGGATGCCGTGGTGACGGACAAGAAAGGAAATTACGTAAAGGACCTGGCGCAGAAAGATTTCAAAGTTTTTGAGGACAACAAAGAGCAGGCCATTTCCAGTTTTTCTACCGGTGCCGAAGGAGCGACGCAGGCCAACGGGCAGCGACGCTACCTGATTTTGTTTTTCGACAATTCCACCATGCAGGTTCCCGATCAAATCCAGGCGCGCAACGCGGCCAACAAATTCATCGCGGCGAATGCCAGTCCCGACCATTTAATGGCGGTGGTGGATTTTGGCGGCGCGCTGCGCATCGTGCAGAACTTCACAGCAAACGCGGAGCTGTTGCGATCGGCAGTGGGGGGAGTGAAAAACTCTTCGATCAATCCAAATGCGAATGTGGCTGGGGATAATCAACCCGTGACCGTGGCTTCGACGGGGCTTTCGTCGCTGAGCAATGCGGAGGCCGATTTCGGGGCGCGCAGCATGTTGCTGGCGGTGCGCAGCCTGGCAAAAAATCTCCGAGGTATGCCGGGCCGAAAGATGATGGTGCTGTTTTCTGGCGGATTCGCGCTGACTCCGGAGAATCAATCGGAACTGACGGCGACGATCGATGCCTGCAATAAATCGAATGTGGCGATCTACGCGCTGGATGCGCGGGGCCTGGTCGCCGGCGTGCCGGGAGGAAGCGCGCGGCGGGACGGCGGCGGCAGCGCGAACCCGGTGGCGAATAACACAGAGAATGAGCGTCCGGCTGCGGATCGCGCACGCGTGATGCTGGCGTCGTATCGATTTTCGTCTGCGGGTTTCTATCTGTTTGGCGCCGCAGCCGAGCCGCAGAGGCCGGGCGGTGGAACGGGTGGGACCGGAGGCGCGGGTGGAGCAGGCGGAGGGAGAGGTGGCACAGGCGGAACGGGTGGCACAGGCGGAACGGGCGGTACCGGCGGCACAGGCGGG
>CAXMLS010000731.1:0-3422 GCA_964194235.1 uncultured bacterium
GATGTGTATAAGAGACAGGGTTCATACGCTGCCTGCGGCGGGCAGGTTCAACTGGGAACCTGGGGCGCTCTGCGAGTTTGTTAATTGGAAAGAGTTAGCCGGGGGCGATGCGGCGGTAACTTCCGCGGAAGAAAAGCAGCGGCTCGCCGTCGAAGACATCCGCGGTTTCCACCTGGCCAAGGAAGATGGTGTGGTCACCCGTGAGATGCGAAGCCACCACGGAACAACTTAGTTGCACGAGGGTGTTTGCCAGCACGGGAATGCCCGTGGCGGTCCACTCAAAGCGAATGCCCAAGGATCGCTCGGCGTCAGCGTCCTGCTCGGGCTGAGCGAAAAATTCCGAAATGGCGCGCTGGTTGTCTTTTAATACGCTGACTCCGAAGCGCTGCGCTTTTGTCAGCACCGGAAGCATAAGCGCTTGTTCATCCACGCAGATAAGAATCAAAAGCGGATCAAGAGAAACGGAAGTGAACGAGTTTGCGGTCATGCCGTGAACCTGGCCAGGGGCATGTTCGGCGGTGACGACTGTTACGCCGGTGGCAAAGCGACCGAGCGCCTGACGGAATACTGTGGAAGTGAGCAAACCGGAATTCATAATTTTTTTGACGATACCACAGTGAAGGAGTTTTTCTAACGGGGTTTAGGCGGCGTTGTGCCAGGCGCGAAGGATTGTAGACGGCTTCGAGAATACTGGACCGTAAAGCAAAGCGGACGGAGCGTTGGCCGACTGGCCACGCCCCGCCCGAGTTCGCAACATATTTGGTTAAGTTAACCCTTGGGTGGTTTTTCTTTGTCTTTGTCCTGCTGTCTTTTCTTGTCCTGAGCTTCCTTCTGCTGCTGCGCTGTTGGTGGCGGCGCTGGGCGATCAGACGGATGGGCAGACGGTTCTGGACGCGGCGCTGGACGATCAGCGGGGCGTTCGGCGGGGCGTTCGGCTGGACGCGCAGCTGGCGGTTCCGGGCGTGTAGCTGGACGATCCGCTGGGCGCTCCGTTGGATGTGTTGGTTGTGGCGCAGGGCGTTCCGCAGGACGCGCAGCAGGCGGCTCCGATCGCGTTGCAGGACGATCCGCAGGGCGTTCCGTTGGACGGTCAGCCGGGCGATTGGCAGGCTGCGCCGTGTTCGGTGCTGGGCGTTCGGCGGGACGCGCGGCTGGCGGTTCCGGTCGCGTTACTGGCCGATCTGCCGGGCGTTCTGTTGGACGATCAACCGGACGATTGCCAGGCTGAGCCGTATTCGTTGTGTTCGGCGCAGGGCGTTCCGCTGGACGCGCGGCTGGCGGCTCCGGTCGCGTTACTGGACGGTCTGCGGGACGTTCTGTTGGACGATCCGCCGGGCGATTGCCAGGCTGCGCGGTGTTCGGTGTCACCGGGCGATCCCCGGGACGATTCTGCGGCGGCACAGTATTGGGCGCTCCGGGACGGTCGACCGGACGATCAGCGGGGCGTTCATTGGGACGATTGCCCGGTTGATTTACGTTCGGTTGTGCGGTGTTCGGTTGCGTCGTCGGGCGATTCTGCGGCTCATTGGCCTTTGGCGGCACCGGTTGATTTGGCTGCGGTTGGCCGGGGCGATTTTGTTGTGTTGCGTTCGGCGCTACGCCCGGGCGGTTTGCGTTTTGCGGTTGTTCGCCGGGGCGATTTTGTTGTGTGGCATTCGGTGCGACGCCTGGACGATTCGTGTTTTGCGGCTGCTCGCCGGGGCGGGTGCCTTGCGAGGGCTGTTGCTGATTGCTCGGCAGTTGATTTGGCTGCTGCGCCGTCGGGGGCTGACCGGGCCTCTGCGCGTTCGGCTGCTGAGCGTTAGGCTGTGGTCCGCGAGCCTGGATAGGTGCCGCAGGCTTTGCTGGAGGCGGAGCTACTTTCACTGCAGCTTGCGGCTGAGCGGCGGGGGCCGGCTGAATCTGACGGATCTGCGCTACGGACAGTGGCTTGCCGCCGTTGCTTTTTATGGCTTCCTGGCGCTTTTCGAACGCAGGAGGCGGCGGTGGCGGAGGAACCTTGGCAACTACGGCGCGCTGCTGAACAGCTTCCGGTGGTCTGGCTACCGCGGTCGTCGTGGTTGCGGATGTACCGAGCACCGCTTGCTTTGTGGGCACGTAGGTCGGCTGAACCACACGCACGGGCGCGGTGGCCATTTGCTTCTGGTCGACTCTTACCACGTTGCGTGAAACGGATTGCGCGCTGGTGAACGCCTGCGGAGTAGTGGCTACTACCGCGCCCGGCACATTCTGGTTCACGTAGGTGACGTGCGAAACGTTGGTGTTGGTGTTGTTATTGTTGTTCACCACGGTCGTGTTGTAGTAATTGTTCACGACGGTGGAATTCACGTTGGTATTCGAGACGTTCACGTTTTCCACGTAACGCGGACTGGTGCGGTAAGACGGGACGTAGACTTCACGCGGGCCAAGCGGGAACCAGCCTACTGCGCCGCCTCCATCGCCATAGCCACCGCCACCACCAATGGAAACACCAATGCTGAAATTAGAGCCACCGACGAAAGCCACCAATGCAGGTGCGTAGACAGGACGGACATATGCAACGCCTTCTACGTACGGGCGAGACGGAATCCAACCCCAGCGTCCTTCGATATTAGCCCAGCGTCCATAGTGGAACGGCGCGAAACCCCAAGGCTCATCGTCTACCCAGGTATATCCCCAAGGCTCGATATAAGCCCAGTGGCCGTAGTGGTACGGCGCCCAGTTGGCGACAGTTACGCGCGGGTACCAAATGTGCCCATACTCGCGCGAATCTCCCCAGGTACCGTGATCATCAAGGTCTTCGTAGCCGACCACGTCGGAGGAAACATAGCGAGAAGAGGTGGAACGCTCATAACGGCGATCGCGATTGGAACTCCAGCGATCAAAATCGTCTTCGTTGTTATTGTTATTATTGTTGTAATCGTCGACGTAGGCTTCGAGCTGATCGGTGCCGCTGAAGGTAGCGTAGTCATTGGCGCGAACGGTGTAGGAGGTGCCGCCGCCGGTTACTTCGCCTTCACCGTTGCGGATCCTGATGGCCGTGGAATCGCCATTCTGGTTCACGGTGACTCGGTAGTTGCCCGGGCGATAGATTGAGAATGCGAGATTCGGGGTGTCAACCTCGTAGGATTCGCCTCTGGTGTCGAAGCGCCGGACATGAATATCTACCCGGCCTTCAGTCAAACGGATTTGAGTGACATGATCACCCAAATTCAAGAACGAGAAACCGGTGTTGTTGGCGATATGTATTGTTGAACCATCCAGCTGCAGTTCGATGCGGCCATTATTGTCGGACCAGAGCTTGTCGCCCGTGGTGATGGGGCGGTTGATGGTAGCGGCGACCCAATCATCGGTGCCACCCGGTTGAAACGAAACGGAACCCTGGGCGTAAGCCAGACGAGCCACGCGCGACGGCGGATCGTCGTAATCGTCGGCAGCGGCTT
>CAXMLS010000732.1:0-2011 GCA_964194235.1 uncultured bacterium
TTTCCTGTGATGCCACGCAATGCTATACGGGAGCGGCCGGCGACTACACGCAGGGACTGCTTTACAAAGTCACGCCAGGTAATGCCATCGGTCCCAATATTTCCGAGCCGAGTGATGCGATCAAAATAGTTTACGTAGATCCCACTTTGAATTGGGCAGCGTTCCAGGCAGCCACGATCACGGCGAATGGAAACAGCTTGACCATGCCGGTGGCCACGGTTCCGGCAGTGATGGATCCGGCAGTCGGCATCACACCTGGTGACGTCATTCTGCTGCAAAATGCTCATGGCTCTGCGGTTGGCGTTGCTACTGCCGTGGCCGGGCGAACCATCACATTCGG
Source organism: uncultured bacterium (assembly GCA_964194235.1). Taxonomy (GTDB): domain Bacteria; phylum Acidobacteriota; class Terriglobia; order Acidiferrales; family UBA7541; genus Acidiferrum. The sequence goes on from CAXMLS010000732.1 coordinate 341, forward strand.
GGTGGATCCAGTAAACCTCAATCAGTCGGGCGCCCCCTCAGGAAACATCAAGTCTCTGGCTAATCCAAATTCTAATCCGGTCACCTATCCGGCCACCCAGGTTTCCCGCTTAATGATGATCACGTATTTCATCCAGGCGTTCGTAGGACCCAATGGACCCGATGCCCGGCTGATGCGACAGGTCGGAGCGCATTCACCGGTGCCGATAGCGGAACACATCGAAGATTTGAAATTAACATACGATGTTGTTGACCCGATCACGAACGCATTAACAGCCAATTCCCCCAACGCCGTAACGGGCAATCCTGCGGTTTCACAACCGAACCAGATCCGGAAAATCAATATCAATGTTACGGCTAGGGCATTTCGAGCGGATGCTGATGGAGATTTTCAGCGAATCAATCTGACAACATCTATTGGTCCCCGAAATCTTAGTTTCCGCGATCGTTATAACTAGGGATCTGCGAAGGTAAGGAGCGCCATAATGAAAATTAATCTATCTCCCGTAACAGCGAACGGATCAGAGCGAGGCGTGGCGCTGATTAGCGTCCTATTGTTGTTGACTCTTATGTCCGCGATGGCAGTAGCGCTCGTCTACAAAGTAAACCATGAGCAACATCTTCAAGCAGCGGATTCGGGAAATACCGCCGCGTACTATGGCGCAGAGGCGGGCATGGAAAAAATGATGGCGGATCTTTCGCTCCTTTACACCCAAGTAGCTGCTCCCACGAATTGCGACATTGCAAATCTGCAGGGTTCTCCACCACCCCAAGCGGCAGTCGGAACCACTTATCGAGAATACGTTTTCAATGTACCCCCACCCGGAGGGGGAGGTTGTGGGGCTCCGCCTTCCAGCGTCCAATTGATCAGCAGTGGACCCAATAGTGGCTTACAGGCCGGAATTGTTCGCATGGGTTTGCAGGTGACGGCAGATAGCCCAGGGGGTGATGAAGCGCGCTTGTTGCGCAACGTAGAGGTTGCGGAAATTCCTGTTTTTCAGTTTGGTATTTTTTCGCAAAGCGATCTGAGCTATTTTCCGGGTCCTAGCTTCGATTTTGCCGGCCGCGTGCAAACGAACGGCAACCTTTTTCTGGCCGAGGGCGGCGGCTCAACGCTCACATTTCACAGCCCCATGCGTGCTGCAGGAGACGTGGTGCGCGACCAGTTGGCGAATGGCGCCAGTACAACCGCCCAAGGGCGGACGGGAAACATCCTGATTCCAACTGCGCCAAATGGTTGCGATGGAGGACAGCCGGCTTGTCGGAATCTGCAGCTGAATCCCAACGAGGGTAGCTCGACAGGGGGACCCACGCCTGCTTATTCTCCTACCGGAACCGGAACTGTAAATCCGGCTTGGAATTCGCTGTCAACTTCTACCTATAGAGGCATGATATTGAGTGGAGCGACGGGAGCGAGGCAACTTACTCTGTCGTTCGTCCAGCCTGGCGTTGGCCCCATCGAAATCGTTCGTCGTCCTAGGCCCGCCGAGGTGCCCACATCCCTCGTAGGCGTGTCTCGACTTTACAACCAGGCCCAGATTCGTGTGTTACTTAGCGATAATCCGGCTGAGTTGCCCGGGGGCGCTGGGGACGCGCAAAATATCCGCCTCGCTAATGTGAAGAATGGCGGTGGAGCGCCGGATTACACTAATGGCTGTCTCTTATACACATC
>CAXMLS010000733.1:0-8967 GCA_964194235.1 uncultured bacterium
ATCTCTGGGTGTGGAAGGAAGATCCGTCAGATCTGCTCCGTCCAGCATGGGCCAATCAAAGCGCCGTCCCGATTCGTAGTTCAAGCCAGGCGATCCCTCCGCAACAATTCCGGTTCGAGCCGGAATGCGCAACTTCAAATTCTTTCCGAAAGGACGAATTGCCGGATGCGTGCCCCACATGAAATCGAGAGGCATCGAGCCCGTGTTTGCAACCTCGAAGCACATACTCAGAACCGCGGCGCGGGAAGACAACCGCACCACCTTCCGCGCCTTCACGGGGCTGATCGGTCCCGAGACACAAAGTTCGACCTCACCCTGGTTCACGCGAGCGGAGCTCCACTGCAACGAGCGCAGTTCTCCCAACCCCGGGTAGCTCTTGCCGCGAAATTCGCAGGGATCGCAAGTGGGGAATCCGTCGTCCCATCCGCCGCACCAATAATCGTCGAAAATCGCCTCGACAGGAAAGGATTGGGGGCTGATCCGGTCGTTATGCCAAAGGTAGTTCTGGCCGGTCTCTTTAGAGATTAGATCGAAAATCTTCGCGCCGACATCCGGGAGGACGGTAGCGCGCAGCCAACGGTTCTCGAGTTCGATCAGATTCGCCATAGCAGGCTGCGGAAAAACGCACAAACGTGTGCGGCACCGTGGAAGAGCAGCGCTTCAGTGCCGCGTAAGGCGTCTAGAATCAATGAGGGCTTCAGCCCTGCTGGTCGCGGTTGCTTGTCCGCGACGAGTTTTCTCCGCAGCCTCATAGGTGATGTTAAAGCTTTTGGCTTGTCGTGTACCCCGTGTTGTCACTGATGCGCTCTGGGAAGCAAGACTCAACTTAGCGGAGGCAGGCCTGAGCCAAAGCCGCCACTAACAACCATGGCCGAACCGGTGATAAACGAAGCGTCGTCGCTCGCGAGAAACACGGCGGCTTTGGCGACCTCTTCCGGCCGGCCGATGCGCCAAAGCGCGTGCAACTTGCCTGCGGCAGCGCGGGCCGCGGCCGGATCGGGCTGCGCCCGGAAGTATTCGTCCGCCAGACCAGCATCGATGTATCCCGGGCAGATGCAATTCACGCGAATTCCTTCTTTTCCGTGATCGATGGCCATCGCTTGTGTCAATCCTACGATCGCGGCTTTCGTGGCGCAGTAGCCTGCACAGCCGGGTTCGACGAAGTACGCATTGACCGAAGCCATGTTGATGATGCATCCGCGGGTGCGCCGGAGGAGTGGCAGGAAAAATTTCGAGCAGAGAAAGACGCCGCCCAGATTCACGGCGATTTCGCGATTCCATTCGACGACTTCGGTTTCTTCGACGGTCTTGTTTATTTGGATGGCCGCATTGTTGACCAGAATGTGAAGTTCGGGGAAGTTGACCGACGTTTCGCGTACAAGGCGTGCTACGGATTCGGTATCCGAGACGTCGGTTTCTACCGAGAAAGCGGCGTTGCCGAAGCTTTCGATGCGTCGTGCGGTTTCCTGCGCACTTGGAAGATCGATATCAGCGAGGACGGTGAGCGCACCTTCGTGAGCAAATTCCTGTGCAATGGCACGCCCGATCCCGGATCCCGCCCCGGTGATCACGGCCACTCTGCCCCTCAGTCGCATGTTGGCGGCTCTCCTCCACGCATTCGGCCAGCGTCGTTCACGCGTCGACTTGTGCTTCGCTCCCGCATTTCGGAGGCGCTATCCTTTAGGAGACGCGCCCACCAAAGTAAAAATGGCTTCATCCGGTAAGTCGATGGTCGCGACCCCGTTCTCTACCGCGACGCTCCCTTGCTTCGAACAATTGAGCGATGGCGTGGTGAGATACAAATCAAAACTCGCGGGCACGGAGTTTCCTCTCGAAAACGCTATTTGAATTTTATTCGAGCCGCCCTGTTTGACGCCAACGACAGTCAGAGAACCTGAGGCACGCTCTACGAATGCCGAAACCGTCAAACCGCTGATCTGGCCCGTGATTTCGACCCTCTGCGAACCGGGACGCACGAAGTGATAGAGCTGGCGCGTAGCGAAATAGCGCTTTCTCGGCGCATAGTTGTGGCCCGCGCTTCGATACAAGCCGTAGAAGGTGTCGCGCGCGGCACATTCTTCGTAGTCGTCAAATGCGTCGAAGTAAAAAACGGCGTTGGCACCTTGATTCAGCGCGGTGAGGGCGCGACGGTTGACGGCTAACGAAAACTGTTTCCATTCATTTTCCAGTGTCTTGTCTTGATCGTTCAGGTCGCCGTATTCCGTCAGCCATACGGGAACCCTTGCATAGGAGCTGGAGCGCACACGCTCGACTTGCGGGCCAATGGGGTCTTCATCATAGGTGTGAAATGCGAATGCACCGACGGACTTCATCAATTCGGCGTTGGAGAGTATCGGTGTTGTGTAATCGTTCGTGATCATGGCGCTTTCGGCGACAGTAAGGCGTACATCGCCAAGGCCCTCTTTCTGCAGACGGCGCGCTACAGCGGCGAGAACAGCGGGCGCTTGGTCCGGGTCGATCCGCGGCCCTTCGGCGGGGTAGCAGTCGGTTTCGTTGAATGGACTAAAGTACTCAAAATCCAGCCGCTCGTGCGAACGAGCGTAAACTAGCATCGATACGACCTCTTCGGCAAATTCTCCATACATCGCCGGGTTGAGAGGCGGTATTTGGCTGGATTCCTGGCAAACCTTGTGGCGCGGCGGAGTGGCTTTGTCGGCCAGCATCCATTTCGGCACCGGGCCCATGAGAGAGAGCACGGGACGAATGCCTCGAGAATTGAGATAACGAATCGCATTCCACGAGGCTTTGAACTTCGGTGAAGAATAGATTTTGTTGTAGTAGTCCCAATTCATGACTTCGGGATCGTTGTTGTCGTTCACTGTCTCCCAATCACTGGCCACGATGTACGGAACGACGCGGAACTTCGTCACTCCCAAATCGTCAATAAAGGTGTCGAACATCTTCTTCTGATCGTCCAGGAAATACGCCGCCGTGAAATTCAGGCCGAACCCCTCGATCGTCTGGTGCGTTATCTCCGGCAGGATGGTGATGCGCCTGCGCTCCAGCGGGTCGACAGCAACGGATAGAAGTAAGAGCACCGCAACTCCGCACGTCCAACGCATTGCGAGAACCATTTGGACCTCCAAGATTCTGCGCCTCGTGGCGGGGATACTCATCGCCGGTAGCGGTCGATCGCTTCGAGGTTGAGCGTCACACCGAGTCCCGGCTCCTGAGGCACATTGACCCAGCCATCAACGGCCTTTATGTCCTGACGGGTGATTTCCTCGCGTAACGTTGTTCCTTCTTCGACGACGTACTCCAGGATGAACGAGTTGGATATCGATGCCAAGAAATGGAGCGACGCCGCCACGTTTACGTACGTGGTGAAACCGTGATTGACCACGGGGAGACAGCGATCGGCGGCGAGCGAAGCAATCTTCATCGCCTCGGTGAAGCCTCCGCAACGCGTGAGGTCAACCTGCACGATGTCTATTTTCCCGCGGTCCATGAGGTCAATATACGAGAGCCGGTTGCTCTCTTCCTCTCCCGCGGCGATGCGCATGGAAGTGGACTCGGCGAGCCGACGATATCCGTCGTAGTTGTCCGGACTCAAAGGCTCCTCGAACCAGTAAGGCCGATACTGCTCGAACTGGCGCGCCCGCTGCATCGCGGTTTTCAAATCGTAACAAAGGCCCGCGTCGATCATGAGGTCGGGCGTCTCGCCCACTCCCCTGCGCGCTTCCCTCACGAGCGCTAAGTCCAGGCTTTCGGATTGACCGAGGGGTCCCCAGCCGAACTTTACCGCCGTGAAACCCCGATCCACGAAACGCTCGCCGCGCTTCCTAGTTTCTTCCGGCGTATCGCCGAAGAGCGAGCTGGCGTAGGCCCGAATCTTCGAATGAAATCCGCCGCCCAGGAGTTTCCAGATCGGCATCCCAAGAGCCTTGCCTTTTATGTCCCATAGCGCCATGTCAATCCCGCTCATGGCGTGAACGGCGATTCCGCGGCGTCCCGAATAGATGTTCTGGCGGTACATCTTGTGCCAGAGTTTTTCGGTTTCGAAAGGATCCTCGCCGATCAGCAGCTCTCTAAGACCGGAAGTCACGGCATGAGAATATGGCCCTTCCACGACACCTTTCACGGCCAGGGGAGCGGAATCGACCTCGCCGAGGCCGCGGATGCCGGCGTCCGTATCGATCACTACCAGCAGGGCATCTTGGCCGCTGTCCGCGCGTTCCTTGACCTCAGGCATTCTGAGATAAATTGTTTCGATATTTGTAATCTTCATCGTGATTTCGGCGCGAGAGGCGTGCCCCGCGCCCTTTTATCCTCAACGTCGCACGCCCCGGCAGTGTGCCCTACTCGGGGGACGCGCCGCAACGCCACAGACGGCGATCTAGCCAGATTTCGTTCAGCCCGCAAGACGTCGGCTGGGATTTAGCGTCGGGAAGGGTCAGCCCTTGACGGCCACGATAGGCAAGCTCGTGCGCCGAAGAGTCCCTCCTAAGTTATCGATGTATTCCTAGGCAGCGCTGTCCAGAGTGTCGGACAAATTCCGCGGAGAAACTAGCTGGCACTCTTCAAATCCCGATTCCTAAACGTTAGTCTAGTTCCATGAACAGTCCATCCAATCGCGCTTTGAGGCAATCAGCGACTCCCGCGGACTTACAGCTCTTTGCTTTCATGGAATCTTCCTTGTATACCGCCGCGCTGTCCGATTCACTTGATGAATTGGGATATCGGCGCCAGGCGATGCGCGAGTTCATCCGCCCCTTGTTCCAGAGTTGCTGTTTCGTCGGCTGGGCGCGAACCATATCATGCATCGACGTCTTTGACTGCCCCCCCGACCCTTATAGCTTGGAAATCGAAGCGGTGGACAGCATCTTGCCCGGGGAAGTTGTTGTCGTATCGAGCGCGGGTTCCGTACGAAACGCCCCGTGGGGTGAATTGCTATCCACAGCGGCTCAGGCGCGCGGCGGGAGAGGAGCTGTCATCGACGGCTTGGTGCGGGACGTGAGAAAGATCGAGACTCTTGGCTTTCCCGTATTCGCGCGAGGCATCAAGCCTGTGGATTCCAAAGGACGCGGCATGGTCATCGACTACGGTGTTCCCGTCGAGTGCGGGGGCGTCCTCGTGACTTCCGGTGATCTTATATTTGCCGATTACGACGGCGTCGTGGCAGTGCCGCCCCAAGTGGTGCCGGACGCAATTCGTCTAGCGAAGGAAAAGGCCGCGAAAGAAACCTCGAGCCGAAAGGAATTGCAAGCAGGCGGCTATTTGCGCGATGTTTTCAATAAATACGGGGTGCTATGACGTTGCGCCGGGAAGGCAGCACCTACTCCCCAGAGAACGGAAACAGTTGCGAGAGTTCGCGCGTTGTGCTCTGGAGTTGCGCCAGCAAATACCGAAGGCTCTGTTCCGAGATTTGGTCCGTTTCGCCGGAGACGCTGACGGCGGCTACCACCTGACCACCGGAGTCAGCAACCGGCACCCCAAGACAGCGGATTCCGACTTCTTCTTCTTCGTCGTCGAAGGCGTAGCCGACTCTCCTGACCCGCGCGAGCTCCTCCTTAAGCTTTCGAATGTTCGTGATGGTGTTGTCGTTATGCCGGAGCAGGCCGCGCTCGCGAATGAGCGAATTGAGATCGGCCTCCGGCAAAGTCGCGATGAGGCATTTACCGACGCTCGTGCAGTGAGCGTCCACGCGCTTGCCGATCCACGTGGCAACCGGCCGGCCGAGCGCGGGGCTGACTCTCGCAGTCAATACCACTTCGTTTCGCCACAGCATCGCGAGGTGCACAGCAAGTCCAGTCGCCCTCATCAGCTTGACAAGGATGGGAGTGGCTTTCCGCCTCAATATGGCGTTGTCGAAGGCCAACATCGCAATTTGTATGAATTTTGCACCGCAGACGTACTGACCGTTGGGGTCGATGCGGTTTAGGTAACCAGCTCGCTCAAACGTTAGCAACAGTGAGTAGATGGAGCTCTTAGGCAGATGGAGCTGCCGGACAAGCTGGGAGAGAGTCAGTCCGTTGGGGTGATTTGCAATGAGTTCCAGAATGGCCAGACCTCGCTCCAATGAGGGAGCCGAGGCCGTTCTTTGCGTCAATTCGCGACGCGGCTGCGCCAGGGCCTCCACTGCGTCGGCCCGCCCCGTTCCCTTAGGGTCCGTTCTTGCGGCCTTCCGCTCAGGTACCGGCGACAGAGGATGCACTTCCTGCGTGTCCAGGTTGTGATACGCTGACAATCCGCGCACGATATTCCGCCTTTCCTGCGATGCCAAGGTTGAGATGAAACAGTCTCCCGCCGACATACCCCCGAGCCGGATCGTAGCCCCGAGGGGCTAGAGGAAGCGCATCGGACACGGAGGCGGACGTAATGAAAATGTCGGTCAAATCTTCCCCGCCAAACGAAATCGAAGAGGTCTGAAACGCCGGAACGGGCACGCGACGCTCGACATGTCCCTCCGGATCGTATCGTACCACGCAACCCCCGAACCATTGTGCGGACCACACGAACCCGTCCGAGTCAACCGTCAAACCATCCGGGAGGCCTTCGTTGCTGGGAACGCGAACAAAACTTCGCCGGTTATGCACGGCTCCGTCGACCCGATTGTAGTCGTATGCGTAAATCAAGCGAGCTGCCGAATCGGCCAGATAGAGAGTCCGATTGTCGGGAGAGAAGCCTAGGCCGTTTGATAGTCGAATGCCTTCATCTACGACGTGTACAGACGCGTCGGCGTCGACGCGGAACAAGCAACCCAACAGGTAATCCTGACGGTTCGAATCATAAAAACATGATCCGGAAAACACGCGCCCTTCCGGATCCGCAATGCAGTCATTAAGCGCGCAGCGGTGCTGGCCGACCTGCGCCTGGATGAGGCGTTTATCGTCCTGGCCATCCCAGAGCCACACTCCGGAAGAATTCACGACGACAAAGCCGCCGGATTCGTGGCAAACAAAGCCCGCAACTTCAAATCCCTCGTGTTGCAAGACGTGTTCGCGAGTGGCCCACGTCCAGCGATAAAATCGCTTTCGCGAGATATCTGTCCAGTACAAGACTTGAGCGCGCTCGTCCCACAGTGGGCCTTCCCCGCAGAAGTCGTTGTAGTCCGCAATTATAGAGGCGTCGATCACGTGTCTCTAACCTTCCTCGGCGAAATCAAAATTCACTAACTCACTGCGGAATCCGCGAGTCCTCCACGCACCAAAGGCGATGCCCACAAACATCCAAACGGATCCGTAAATAAAGGCGGTGCGGCTCAGGTTTAGCCACAAGACCAGACAGATCAAAAATCCGAGCAATGGAGGGACGAGCTCGTTCAATGTCCTATTCCCGGCGCGCACGTAATACCTCACAATGGCCGCCAGGTTTACACCCATGAATGCGATCAGCGCGCCGAAGTTCAGCATTTGCGCTCCAAGATCGTAGTCCAGCGCGAATGCTCCCAACACCGTGACACCGCCGACGAAAAGCACGTTGTTGCGTGGGATGTGCCTTTTCGGTTCGATCACACCGAAAAACGACTTGGGTAGCGCGTTGCTGCGTCCCATACCGAACAAGAGGCGTGCTGCTCCCAGTTGTGCCGCCATACCTGATCCGAAACTTGCCACCGCCAGCGTAAGCCCAACGATCACGACAAGCGGAGGCCATGCCCGCCCCGCCACGTAGGAAAAAGCCGTCGTCTCATCGGGAAACGGCTGGGTGGCGGGCCACAGCAATTGCGCCGCGTACACTTCCACCGCGGACAGAATGCCAATCACCGCGCATGTGAATACCGTAGCCAGTAGGATGTTACGGCGCGGATTCTCGGTTTCCTCGGACAGCGTGGAAATGCCGTCGAAGCCGATGAAGGTCAGAACGGCGATGGAAGTTGCGCTTAACACCGAGCTCGCGTGGAAGGTCGCCGGATCGTAAAAGGGCCGCGTGAAGAAGGCAAGATCGTGATGAGGCTGGGCTAGGAGGAAGCGCACGGCAACACCCAAAAACAAGACGATGACGACTCCCATTCCGGCTGCCAACCCCGCGTTGATCTTCGCCGAGGTCCGAATGCCCAAAATATTTAACCAGGTGAACAAAAAGGCTATGACAATCGCCCACGCCCAATACGGCACCTCGGGTGCGAAGACATGAACCTGCTGACTCACCCAAATGACACAAATGATTGGGTTCAGCATGTAGTCCATGACCATACTCCATCCCGTGATGTACCCCAACGCTGGATTGAGCTCCCGTCCCACATAGGTGAACGCCGAGCCGGCGCTCGGGTAGGCGCGGGCCATCCGGCCGTAACTTATGGCGGTGAACAACATGGCGACCATCGCCACCAGAATCGTCGTCACCACGTGTCCTTTCGCTCGATTGCTCAGCACGCCGAATAACGGCATCGGCGCAGTAGGTTGAATCACAATCACGCCATACAAAATGACGTTCCACAAGCTGAGCGATCTACGAAGTCGCGGGGTGGAGGTAGGAACGGCGTTGTCCGTGATATTCATTTGCTCTGCGCGATCCTGCTCACAGCGGAGTGCCAATCCAATATCGCGGGAACCACAGTTTCAACTGAAGCACGCCCTCTCGGTTCGAAAAAACCGCGAGCCTGCTCGCCAGTTGTATCACACGGGTGCTTCCTAAATTTCGAATCCATCCCAATAGAATTCCGCCCGGCTGGCTCTCGACCATCTTCAGCCGTCTAATTCCGCTCCGCGGTAAAATCCGACACTAGCCTCGGAGGCAGCAAGTGTGTCTTCCTTTCGCGCGTATCTCTTGTAAGGTAAGGAGGTTACCGCCATGCCGCTCAAGGACAGGACGTGCTACCGCGGGCGCGCGCTCCGACTTTCCAATCAAAATTCACCCGTCCAGCCTGCTGGACGAAATGACGGCGGCACCAACCGGAACCTTATCCCTTCGCACGGCGAGTCAAGAAAGCGATACTCCCGGAAATTTCAGCGAATGGCTGTCGAACGCATGGAGACTTGTGACGATGTCGGTGAGTTAGCGCGGGAA
>CAXMLS010000734.1:0-3235 GCA_964194235.1 uncultured bacterium
CCTGCCGATCACCATCCAGATCGAGTTTGCGCAAAACTACGCGGCCCTTGACGGCTTCCTTGAAGATTCCCGTCGTCACCACGTGCCCGTGCCACGCTACTTCACGCGGAAAGCCGACATTCAAAGAAACTATTTTCATGAGTACATTGTCGCACTAGCGGTCCACTATACCCGAGCTTGCGGCTGGCAACGAAGGGCTCTGTTTCGCCCACACTTGTGCCAGACTTGCCGGTGACAGTAGAATGCATTTTGCTTTTCTTTATCCCTCTTGGTTAGCTGTGCGCGCTTTGCATCGCCTCCTTTGCCGATACCTCGCGCTGGTGTGACGGAGTTCTAAATAAAAATGACGCAGCATTACGACGTAATCGTCATCGGCGGCGGACACAACGGCTTGGTCAACGCCGCCTATCTGGCGAAAGCCGGAAAAAAAGTGCTGGTTCTGGAACGCCGCCACGTTCTCGGCGGAGCCGCGGTCACCGAAGAAATCATTCCGGGCTTTCTATTTTCCGAATGCTCCTACGTGGTCTCGTTGTTGCGCCCTGAAATTATTCGCGAGCTCGATCTTCCCCGCCACGGGCTCGAAATCCTGCCGCTCGACGGGACTTTTTCTCCGATGCCCAATGGCGATCATCTCTGGCGCATGAACGATCACGCCAAGTCCATCCGCGAAATTCGCCGCCACTCGCGCGTGGACGCCGAGGCGTACGACGAATTTTCCAAGATGATGACGCCGATGTGCCGCTTCGTGAAGCCCATGCTTTCCATGGTTCCTCCGGATCCCACCACTCTGAATCCGCGCGATCTGAAGCAGCTTCATTTCCTGATGCAGCGTTTCCGCGAGCTTTCTTCGGACGAGCGCTACACGCTGATCCAGTTGATGACCATGAGCTCGGCGGACTTTCTAGATCAGTGGTTTGAAACTGACGTGCTCAAAGCCACCATGTCCGCTTCCGGAATCATCGGCACGTTTCTAGGAATTCGCTCGCCGGGCACAGCTTACGTTCTTTTGCATCACTACATGGGCGAGATCGACGGAGCGTTTCGCTCTTGGGGTTTCAGCCGCGGTGGAACCGGCGCTATTTCGAACGCTATCGCCGCCGCCGCGCGCGAAGCCGGCGTGGAAATTCGCACCAAAGCTCCGGTAGGAAAAATCGTGGTGAAGAACGGCCGAGCTGCCGGCGTTATTTTGCAGTCCGGCGAAGAACTCGGCGCCAACGTGGTTTCTTCCAGCGTTGATCCGCATCTCACCTTCGAAAAATTTCTGGAGCCTTCAGAACTGCCCACGGATTTCCTTGAAGGCGTACGGCGCTACAAATTCCGCGGCTCTTCCGGCAAGGTGAATATTGCGCTCGACGCATTGCCGGAATTCAAGGCGCTGCCGGGGCATGGAGCGCATCTTCGCGGCGCGATTTCCATTTCGCCCAGCATGGAATATATGGAGCGCGCTTACGACGATGCTAAATACGGCCACTATTCGCGCAGGCCCTACATCGATATGGTCATTCCCAGCTTGACGGATCCTAGCGTCGCGCCGCCGGGCAAGCACGTTTTATCCTGCTTCGTGCAATATGCGCCGTACAAACTTGCCGAAGGCACGTGGGACGAGCAGCGCGAAGCGTTTGGCGACAATGTCATCGACACCATCGCCGAATATGCGCCCAACATCAAAAGCATTATCGCCGGCCGGCAGATTCTTACGCCGCTCGATCTGGAGCGCGAATTTGGACTCACGCAGGGCAATATTTTTCAGGGAGAGCTGTCTCTCGAGCAATTATTCTTTCTGCGGCCCGTCGCGGGATGGGCATACTACCGCACGCCTGTCGATAACTTATATATGTGCGGCTCCGCAACACATCCGGGCGGCGGCATCATGGGCGCCAATGGCCGCATCGCGAGCCAGGTGATCCTCAGGGAATGGAAAAAGCCCGTGGTGCAGCGAACGTCCAGCGGTGCGAACTCTACAGGTGAGCCGGTCACGGCCGGCGCTTCTGCTGCATCAGACGCGCCCAGCGCCCGTTCCACCAAAGAGCCCAACTGACCATGCCCATCGGACAGCGCGTAGTTTTCATCGGCGGTGGGCACAATGCGCTTATTGCCGCATTTTATCTGGCTAAAGGCGGATTCAAACCGCTGGTTCTCGAACGTCACGCCATGGTAGGCGGCGGCGCGATCACCGAGGAATTTCATCCCGGCTTCAAGGCTTCGACGCTTGCGCACACGCTCGGACCGCTTCGCGCCGACGTGGCCCGTGATCTTCGCGTTGAGAAATTCGATTGCGAAATTCTGCGCCCTGATCCACGCGTGTTCGCTCCCACGCTTGGCGGGCAAGCGCTTCTTTTTTACGACGATCACGCCAAGACTGCTGGTGGAATCGCGCGACTGTCCGCAAAGGACGCTGCTAAATACACTGAGTTCGCCGCATCGCTGGCTAAAATCTCCGGCGTCTTCGCGCAGTTGTGCGCGATCACCCCGCCTTCTATCGATAAGCCCTCTCCTGAAGATCTCTGGAATTTGCTCAAGACCGGACGCGGCGTTCGCGGCCTCGGCAAGCACGGCATCTTTGATCTTCTCCGCTGGGGTCCGATGGCCGTCGCGGATTTTGTCGCGGAGTTTTTTGAAACGGAATTACTCCGCGCCGTCATCGCCGCGCGTGGAATTTTTGGCACCGCTCTCGGCCCATGGTCCGCCGGATCCACAGCCGTGCTGCTTCTTCGCGCCGCCGCAGACGCCAATCCAGTCGGTTCAGCCACCTTTTCACGAGGCGGCCTCGGCGCCTTCACACATGCGCTGGCCGAATCCGCCAAGCATGCCGGTGTGGAAATTCGCACCAACGCCGAAGTGCAGCACATTCGGGTGAAAGACGGCGCCGCGATTGGCGTGGTTCTGGCCGATGGCGAAGAAATCGCTGTGGACGCCGTGGTCTCCGGAGTAGATCCCAAGCGCACGTTTTTTCAGTTGATGGACCCGTCGCAACTTGATCCCACTTTCGCGTTGCGCATTCGTAATATTCGCGCCAACGGCACCGTCGCCAAGGTCAATTTCGCACTCGGCGATTTGCCCGCCTTTCCCGCGCTGGCCGGAACCGTCGGCCCGGATGGGTTTCGGCAGGCGCTTTCCGGGCGCATTCACATCGGCCCGGAAATCGATTACCTCGAGCGCGCGTTCGACGCTTCCAAATATGGAGAATTCTCCACGGCTCCGTACCTAGATATTACCTGTCTCTTATACACATCTC
>CAXMLS010000735.1:0-3435 GCA_964194235.1 uncultured bacterium
CGCCCGTAGCTCAGCTGGATAGAGCGTCTGGCTACGAACCAGAAGGTCGGGAGTTCGAATCCCCCCGGGCGCACCATTTTCCATTTTTCATCGTATTGAAAATCAAATCGAACGGCTTCTTATAGGAAGGATAGATATTTACAGCGTCGATGGCACAGTTCGAAAGAACCATTTTTAAGAGTTTGGCTTTTTCGGCGTCAGTTTGCTTAACGTACAGAAAATAAGCCTTGTTTGCGAGTTCTAAAATCCTGGCGGCATCTAGCAATCTTTCTGGTTTTGCCGCCTTCAGAGACTGAATTGCGCCAATTATTTTTTGTTCTTCCACCTGCCATTCCGATGACTTTCTGACCCAAAATTCTTCACTAATCTTGCTATCAAGTTTGTCTTGGTATGCTTGGTCCATCCTTCGATGGATGAGAGCCAATCGCTGTTGCTGGTGGTGCGTTTGTTCGGCTCTGATCCCTGCCTCGCGATTTTTATCCGAATATAACGATTCTTGGAGTTGGTCGAGGACCGCGTCCGGAATACGAATATTGCGCAGAATTTCGCCCAGTCGATCTCCTAATTGCTCTTCGCGAATATATGGAAGTCCACATTTACCCCGGAATTGAGTACAGCGGTAATAAATGTATTTTCCTTTCTTAATTTCAGCGGTTACCTTGCAATTGTCGTACGCGCAAACAAGCAACCCCCTATAAGGGAAATCATGCGTGCGGTATCGTGGCTTATTCCGCCCTTGAAAGACGTCTTGAGTTTGATAGAACCGTTCCGAAGAAACTAACGGGGGGTGGTTTCCCTGGTAGATCTTGCCTTCCCAGCGGAACTGACCCATGTAGAAAGGATTTTTGAGCAATCGCTCCAGGTATCCTTTCGCAAGGTCTACACCGAACTCCTCTTTTAAATTCACGCGCAGAATGGTCAACGAATATTTACCGGAGGAATACAGTTCAAACATCCGTTTCGCTACCAGAGTCTTTGACGGGTCGATTTCTATAGAGCGCTCCGCTTTATTGTTTCGATATCCAAGAGGGGGCCGGCTGGGATACGTTCCTTGTTCCGCCTTTTCCCTCATTCCTTTTTTGACTTCTTCACGCAAATTCTCAATGTAATTGCGTGCCATAACGAGTTGAATTCCGTGAACCAGTTTCGCCTGTGATTTAGAATCTTTACTGATGATCTGACCCTCTTTAACGAGGTGAAGTTCTACGTCCAATTCTTCGATTATTATGTGATCCTTAAAATTGCGGTAAAGACGATCCGTTTTTTCTACAATCACAGCACGGCAACTTGAATTCCTTGATAAAAACTGTCTCATTTCGCCAAATTGCTTTCTCCCGGTCATTTTGGCCGTTTCAATGTCTACAAACTCCTTCACAATCTCCAATTCATTTCGCCGCGCATATTCATGTAACAACTTCAATTGCGCAGGAATTGAAAAACCCTCGCGTTCCTGTTCCTTACTTGAAACGCGGGCGTAAATTACGGCATTTCTCATGATTGATCGTCCGTTTGTTTTGCTTTTGATAGTTTCGCGAGTTCACGTTGCACGTTTTCGATTTCTGCGTCAACCAAAGAAATTGCATTTTCCACATTCTTGTCGGTGAAGACGATTCCCTGCTTTTGTTCTAAATTGTGTTTTTGTGACTTCAACTGGTCAACACGATTGAGCAACGAAATGCCATACCCGGCGCTATGCCCTTTAACGGAAATAAGAACTCCCTGTTGTGCCATACGTTCCATACGCGCAATCCCATTTTTCCCTCGTACAAACATCTGCAATCCGCAATCATTGCAAGTGCAGTACGGCTTATTTCTTTTCGTATTCAGAATTGACAGGCCAGCTCCACATAGTGGACACGGAAAGCTGAAGGTGCCTAGGTCACCGCCAAGTTCATCCAACGTTACGTTAACGTTAGTAGCATCGTGTTCTGTCCTAAATAGAGCCATTCATGTCCTCCAAAGCTCTTCGCCCGCCCGGACGGTTAATTGTAATGAGAAGCTGCTAAATTGAAGATTCCTGGATCATTTTCTGACGCTTTCCCCTGTATCGGTGGTTGTGAAAGAAAAAGTGCGTCCGCTGGCACAGGTAAAACACGAAACTACCCAACGCACGCGAGCTTCACCGCTGCCCTCGTTGTTTGAGAAGCCTGCCAGCGGCAAATTGTTTCGGGGTCTGCATCAGTCAGGGTGAGTCACCGTCAGTATATTCGCGAACAACATCTCCAAAATTCGAAGTGCGTCCATCCCCATACAAGGGTTGATAGCCTTGGGCCCGCAGCTCCTCAATGGATGCAAGGCGCGGAATGCAACCGCCGTTCGGAAGAACATCGCCCTGAAATGAAATCGTGGACGCAATCCCGATCGACCGACATTTCGGGCAGGGACAGTCGCGCTTTTCGCGCTTTGGTTTTTTGCCATAGAACAGACCGAGAGAATGAACACGCTTCGCAGTATTGAATGCAGCAATTAGAGATGTAAGTCTCGCAGCCGTCACTGCAGGAGGTTTCGAGACGTATTTCAACATGTGATTCAGTGCGTGACGGATGGCCCCCTCGGGGTCGCTTTTCAAACCGCGAACTGCTTGTACCCAAAATCCTCGACTCACCTGAGGAAAGCGTTTTTCGGTTTCGCGCATCCACAAATCGCGAGTGCGTTCCCAGTCAAGGTAGGGTCCGAAGTACAGGCCGTGTGCGTGTAAGTTCAACCCGCCGGCCTTGCGTTCTCGGATGTGCCCCCGGGTCTCAAAACCAACCTCATCCATGAACAGCATTCCATACCCGCGCGCTTTCCCAATGGATGTTTGCATCGTGGAACGAACCGCCCCATTCATTTTTTTGACACGTTCGGGTGTAATTTCACTGCCGTCAGACCAAATCGTGAAATTGATCCGCGCTAGGACCCACCCTTGCTTGCGCAACTGCCCTCCCACGCGGGCCCAAAGTTCACGAAGCGAGTTCTCAGCTTCCGCACGAAACCTTAACTCCGTGCGTGTATCAGCCAGAACTCTGTGAAGGGCGTCATACGCCTCCCATTCGCCAGCAAACTCCAATACGGCATTCCGAATTACCTGAAAATAAGCTACGAAAAGAGCCTGACGCGCTCGATGCGCACACTCACGACAAAAAATCACCTCGCACCCCTGTGGAATGAAAAACTTGTGCTCCAACGGATACCGGGCACATGTTCCAGAACGCGCCAACCGAGCGCAATTAGCAAAGCGCACGGCCTTTCGCATAAGACTTCGACCTTCGCGCTGCTGGCCACGTTCTACAAGCTCGGCTCCACGCTCATAGAGCAGTTTTGCTACAGCTCCGCGAAATCCGAATTTCTCCCATGCAGGATTGGATTCTAGGCCCCAACCGTTTTCGAGTTCCTGACTTCGCTCCTTACGGTCCTCCTCCTCACGCAAAAACTCTTCACGCGAATATTTAACAG
>CAXMLS010000736.1:0-2622 GCA_964194235.1 uncultured bacterium
CCGCTAAGACCGGGCCAAAAATTTCTTCCTGCGAAACTCGCGCCTTCGCCGGAACATCCACGATGATTGTAGGCTCAATGAAGTAACCGTCGCCCGGCGCGCGGCCGCCGCCCAGAACCACTTTGCCTTCTTTCTTTCCCACGTCGATGTAGCCGAGAATTCCCGTCATCGCCATATCGCTGACTACCGGACCCATGTAATTATTCGGGTCCTCGCTCGGGCCCACGGTAATCTTCTTCGTCCGCTCCACCAGTTTCTGCACAAAGCTGTCGTAAATTTTTTCCGACACGATCGCCCGCGAACACGCCGAACATTTCTGCCCCGAATAGCCGAACGCCGCCAGCGCCACGCCTTCCACCGCGGCATCTATGTCCGCCTCTTCGTCCACAATCGTCGCGTCCTTGCCGCCCATTTCCAGCACCGCGCGCTTGATCCAGATCTGCCCGGGAACTCTCTTGCCCGCCGCTTCGCTGATCAGCAATCCCACTTCCTTCGACCCCGTGAACGCGATGAACCGTGTTTTTGGATTTTTCACCAGCGCGTCGCCAACAATTTCGCCCGGCCCGGTCAGAAAATTCAAGGCTTCCTTCGGTATGCCGGCCTCATAAAGAATTTCCACGACCTTCGCCGCCACTGCCGGCGATTCCTCGGAAGGCTTCAATACCACGGTGTTTCCGGTCACCAGCGCTGCGGCTGTCATCCCCGCCGCAATGGCCGCCGGAAAATTCCATGGTGGAATCACCACGCCAACTCCAAGCGGAATATAGACCAGATAGTTTTTCTCGCCCTTCATCGGTGTAACCGGATGCGCGCCCGCCAGCCGCAGCATTTCGCGGCCATAAAATTCCAGAAAATCGATGGTCTCCGCGGTATCGGCGTCCGCCTCGATCCAGGACTTGCCCACTTCGCTGCAGATCAGTGCCGAAATTTCAAACTTGCGCTGGCGAAAAATCTCTGCCGCGCGAAACACGATTTCCACGCGTCGCTGCGCCGGCACACGTTTCCATGATTCGAACGCCTTGGAGGAAGCTTCCACCGCTTGCTTCGCATGTTCCGCCGTCGCCGTTTGAAACACGCCGATCACCTGTTTGGGATGTGACGGATTTGTCGACGTCATCTTCGCCGTCGTAATAATTTTCTCGCCGCCGATGTAATTCGGGTATTCGCGTCCAAACTCCGACGCCACTTTTTTCAACGCCGCTTGCATCGCGTGTTTATTTTCGGGGGTGGAAAAATCCACAAACGGCTCGTTGGTGAACTCTGAAATATGCACTTTAGATTCGGCGGTAGCCATGCGGACAATTCTCCTCTATCTCAACATCCATTCTACTGTGCCGCGAAACAGCCCGACAAGCAGACGACAAGCACACGCCCGCCAACCGTTAAACGCAATAAGGCTCGATTACGCAGCTGCGGTTTATGCAGTTAAAGTCCACTTCGTTCGGGTATAAGCAATCCGGAATCCCGATCGCTCCGCGTTGCGCTGAGAAGAACTCCCAGGCTCAGCGGCCATCATGGCCAGATCGCAGCCAATTTGTGCGGCGTATTGAAACCGGCTTTCCAGTAACGCCTGTTGCGCTCCCCGGCGCCGCCATTTGGGAATCGTACTGGCTCCCGCAAATAGCGCGACACCTTCATTGATCGACAAGCCGCCTGCCGCGATGGGCTCTCCGTCCAGTTCTGCCAGAAAATTCACGCCATCCGCTTTCGCACCCGAGATGTGCATCATCTCCAGCATCATGTCGGCCATCTCCGCAAGCTCGCTCCAACCCGCGGCTCCGGTCCGCGCCCAAACGTCGTGCTCTTCCGCGCTGATCACCCGCACCCGCACGTTTTCATTTCGCATTGGCGATAGAACCCGTTCGGCAAGCGGCAGGAACAATACGTTACTCAATTCGAACGGCCGGTATCCACGTTCACTCAGCATCGGCAAAAGCGCCTTCTCTGCCAGCGGGCTTACTTCGTGATACACCGGCGCGCCGCGCTTTTCAAAAAATTCTTCGATCTTTTCCATCTCTTCCACGGTCGGCATCTGGAACATTCCCAGCCCGAAAGTTTGCGTGCACGGCGACATCACGCCATCGTACATCGCATACGCCCCGGCTGCTTCAATCCACGTGGCCCCCGACTCAGGTTTATCCCGTGCGCGAGCCTCCACGAAACGCGCATTGGCCAACGCTTCCGCGCGTTCCAGCCGCCGGGACAAAAATTTATCGGAAAGTACGTCGCATGCCATGGGAATGCCTGCACGTTATCACGAATAATTGCGAATTTTGACCGTGTTTTACCAATCGGCGCGTAACCAAACGCCCGGTGCTTCAGAGGTGAGAAAAACGTTCGCTAACGGCGAAAGTGCGAGATAAGCCAGAAAATCAATGACAACCCGACGCTCAGTACGATGCTCGTCACCACAGGAAAATAAAATGTGCCGTGTTCACCGCGATGTACCACATCTCCCGGCAATCGGCCCAGCCGCAGCGGCAAGCGACCCGTGAAATATAAAAACGCGCCGACCACGACCGCAACTCCGCCAAGAACAAGTAGTGCACGCCCTAATTCACGCATCGGATCCATATGTAAATTGCACCCAACCTAGTTGTACACCTGTCTCTTATACACATC
>CAXMLS010000737.1:0-2378 GCA_964194235.1 uncultured bacterium
CCCGGCGGCCGGTATCCCCACGGTTTGAAACACTCGCACGAACGGACTTTCCCCAAGTCCCAATTGGTTCCACGGCACAATCCCGACGACGATCGCTAACCCACCCAGGTAAAACAGAACCAGAAAGAAAAGTGTGCGCCGCAATGCGCGCGGCACTGCCGTTTCTGGATTTGCCGCTTCTCCCGCGGTAGCTCCGACGATCTCCAGCCCCAGAAAACTGAAAATCGCCATTGTCACGCCCAAGCCCACCCCGCTCCAGCCATGCGGGAAAAATCCGCCGTGCGCCGTGTAGTTCGTGCTGCCAATGCGCGGAAACCCGACACCAAACAAAAGCGCGGCCCCCAAAATCAGAAACGCCAGAATGGTCACAACCTTGATCATTGCGAACCAGTATTCAAAATTTCCGAATTTCTCGATGCTGATCGCATTCAGGTACAACAGCGCCACCGAAAACCCTGCGATCCACAGCCATGCTGGAACGGTAGGAAACCAATATTTGCAGTAAATCGCCGCTGCCACGACTTCGCTTCCGATCACAAAAACCAGGCACAACCAGTACGTATACCGCACCGCAAATCCCGCCCACGGGTGCACATACATTTCCGCATACAAACCAAACGATCCGGCGGCCGGATGTTCTGCGCCCATTTCAGCCAGCGCCCACATCACCGTAACCGTAATGAGCGCGCCAAGAAGAAAGCTCACGATCACCGCCGGGCCCGCAAGCTTCACCGAAATTGCGCTACCAAGAAAAAGTCCCGTGCCGATCGTGCATCCCAAACCGATCATCGCGATTTGCCGCGATGTCAGCCCGCGGTGCAATCCCGATTCGCGTTCCAGAATCGTGTTCGGGGCCGCTTTTTCGCTAGGCTCATTCCGCACCGTTTGCTTTTCCATGGAGCGGCATCCTATCAGACTCCGTGTTCCCTGCAGAATTGCTTCGCTTCGTCTCTGTGCAACCAACGCTGTTTCTCTCCACACCGCCTGAACGAACGGCCAGTAAACGTCGCGTCACGACTGGCCTTCGGCGATCCAGAGCCGAACGCCGCAACTCCCTACAATTTCATCAGTGGCAATTTCCACCATCCGCCACGGAGGAATGGTATGAAGGCAGCGCTCGTACTCATCGCAATCTATGTCGCGACTTTTATCGTCGCCACTCAGGGACCGTCGCAGAATCCCGTTCAGGCATCCGCGTCCGATACCGTGGCCTCCCCGATCTTGAAATCCACCGACCCTGCAAAGGAAGAAGACCTTCGCGCGCTCTTGCAGTTAATGGGTGCCCGCGAGCAGTTGCAGGCAGCCGCCAGCACTTCAGCCGCACAATTCCGCGACAAACTGCTTGCCAGCGCTCCGGATAAATCAAATCGCGACGCGGTCAGCCGCGACTTCACTCGCACCTATCAGACGAAATTCGACCAGCAACGCGCCCTGCAGCAAATCGCGGGAATTTACGATCAGCACTACTCCGATGAAGAGTTGCGAGGCTTGCTGCAGTTTTTCGAATCGCCGCTAGGCCAGAAGTTTGTGCATGAGACGCTTCAGATTGCCAAGGAGACGTTGGCCGTGCGCGAGGAAATTGCCGCCAAAGCCGCGCGCGAATCCCTGCAATCACTGAGGTCGGAAATTCCTGTCGTGGAGACGGCAGGCACCTTGCACCACAGCCGTGAATCGCAAGCTGCCGACGCTCTGCAGAGCCAGACGAAACAAGTTTCCGAGCGGTCCGAGCGCCGCTAAATCGATTCTCCGTCGCTGAGCCGCGGCTAGCGCATCTACTTAAACCGTTTCTTGATTTTTACGTCGATGCCAAACGTCCCGTTCTGATCGCGCAGCGCCACGATCGACACATTGCGGTTCACCGTATACTCCACCTGGATCACCTGCTGTTGCGTTGAGCTTACATTCGAAACGTACGTAATCGTCAGGTTGCGAGCGATCTGCTGTTCCACCGTGATTCGCGCGCCAGCATTTTGTTCCGATCCCGTGGACCCCACCGTCGCCAGTCCCGGATCGACGCGCAATCGCGTAATCCCAAATAGCCGCTGCAATCGACCACCCAATTGACTGGTGACCGCCTCAGACAACAGCGCCGTGGCGCCTGACGTCGCGCTTTGCGAGGTCCCGGCTCCGCGCCCCGTTGCTTCCGAACTTGGCCTTCCCAGCGCGAGAAGCGTGACAATATCGTTCGCCGGCAATGGAGGATCGGAACGATAAGCTAGCGCCAGCTTGCTCGCAGGCCCATTGAAATTCAGCGTAATTTCATATTGTTGAATCGTTGTGGAGGCCTCCACGTTCAGCACGGGGTCCAAGCGAAACGGATTCGCAAAATTAACGTCCCCGCGCGCGACGCGATATCGGTTTCCCGCAAAATATAAATC
>CAXMLS010000738.1:0-4166 GCA_964194235.1 uncultured bacterium
GATGTGTATAAGAGACAGCCATACATACGCTGGTTCAACAGCGATAGCATTTTCGCGGCGCTCAGGGTGTGATCCGTCACGACTTCGCGCAAGGTACCGATAGCGAGCGACCCGTACAAAGCCGCGGCGGTGCCTTTTCCAGAGACATCACCGAGAGCGAACGCCAGGCGACCTTCGCCGTAAGGCTGAAAATCATAGAAATCTCCGCCCAGTTCTCTCGCGGGCGCATATACCGCGGCGAGATCCAGCCCGGGAACGTTTCTCGCGCCTTTTGGAAGGAGTTGACGCTGAATCTCACGCGCGGTATCTAGATCGTTCAGGAGCCGCCGCTCGTTCTCGCGGGCTTCGTGATACAAGCGCGCATTTTCCAGTGCGATGGCGACGTACGAGGCCATGGTCGCCAGCAAACGCTCATGTTCCAGAGTGAACGCCTGCGGCACGGTGCTCTCCAGATCCAGCACGCCGATCAGGCGATCCTGCAGGAGCAAGGGCACAACCAGCTCCGACCGCACTTCTACTTCGGTTTCGAATTGTACGTAACGCGAATCCAGCCGGACATCACCGATGCGAATGGCTCGGCGCTCGCCAGCGGCCGTTCCGGTTATCCCCTGATTCAAGCGCATGCGCAGACGTGCCGGGATGGCATCGTCGTAATGCATGGCGAAGACACTCTCAAGCAACTGGCTGACATCATTCCAAAGCATCACCGTGAACACGTGATAGTTCACGATGCGCTTGACGTGCTGCGCGATGCGCCGCAGCAATTCTTCGCGGTCCAGGATGGAAGTTAGTTCGCGGCTCACTTCGTAAAGCAGGCCAAGCGTTTCGGCTTGTTCGGGAGTGGACAGCGTATGCTGCGCCGCTCCATCGCTGAAGCCGAACAGAAAAAAAGGAGCGAGTTTGGCGGGATCACTCATGGCCGGGCCAGGCATTATGATTCGTTAGATGTAACACACGAGCGGAAGTTATTTGAATGTTTTCGCGGGGCGAGATTAATTCAAAGAAAAATCGAAGGTTTAACGACCGACGCTATGTCTAACAAGCAATTGGAGCAGTTACTTCACTTCCCAGGTATCGCCGGCGCGAAGTAATTTGTTCAGGTCGCCGGCGCCGCGCTTGGCGATGACATCGTTGATCTGCTGGTTCATCACGTCTTCATATCGGGGCACATCGTCCCAGGAGCGCAATACACCAATGGGAGTGGGAAAGCCCGGACGCTTCTCCATCTGCGAAAGCTGGAAGGCGTAGGCGGCTTCCAGATGATGCGCGTCATGTACCAGCATATCTTTTTCGGTGACGCCGTTGCCGAGCTGGACTACTTCCATGTCGAGCCCGTTCATACGAATGCCTTTGTCGCGATTCTTTCCAAAAACCAGCGGCTTGCCGTGCTCGAGTTGAATCACGTGCTCGCTGCGCGCATCGCGGTCGGTTACCGAAAACCACGCGCCATCGTTAAAAATATTGCAATTCTGCAGAATTTCAACAAACGCCGAGCCTTTGTGCGCGGCCGCATGCCGCAGCGTTTCTTTTAAATGGCCCTGGAAAACGTCTACCGAGCGCGCTACAAACGTGGCCTCCGCACCGATGGCCAGTGAAAGCGGATTGAATGGCCGGTCCACCGAACCAAACGGAGTGGACTTGCTCTTTTTATTTAATTCTGACGTCGGCGAATACTGGCCCTTGGTCAGCCCGTATATCCGATTGTTGAACAGGAGCACCTTAATGCCGACATTGCGGCGCAACATGTGAATGGTGTGATTTCCGCCGATAGACAATGCATCGCCGTCCCCGGTTGCTAACCATACTTCCAGGTCCGGTCGCAGCGATTTAATTCCAGTGGCTACCGCGGGAGCGCGGCCGTGAATGGTATGAAAGCCAAACGTGTTCATGTAATAGGGGAAGCGGCTGGAACAGCCTATGCCGCTTACCACTACGAAATTTTCACGTGCAATTCCGAGTTCCGGGAACACCGATTGCACCGCGGACAGAATGGCGTAATCGCCGCAGCCCGGGCACCAACGCACTTCCTGGTCGGTCTGAAAATCCTTTTTGGTTTGCGGCACGATGGGTGGCAGCATGGTCGTGCTCATGTGAAACTCTCCTGCGTCCCAAGCATCTCTTCGATTTTCTGTTCCAGCTCCGCCTGCTTGAAGGGCCGCCCCTGAATTTTGTTCAGGCCAACCGCGTCCACCAGATATTTGGCGCGCAAAACCCACAGCAACTGGCCCATGTTCAGTTCCGGAACCAAAACTTGTTTGTAACGCTTGATTACTTCGCCAAGATTGCCTGGCAGCGGATTCAGGTGCCGCAAATGCACGTGACCAATTTTCTGGCCCTTATCGCGCTGCGCCCGCACTGCCGCGGTAATGGCTCCATGCGTCGAACCCCAGGCGATAACCAATAGATCCCCGTCAGGATCGCCCGCAGCGACGGCGTCGGGAATGTCCTGCGCGATTCCGGCGACTTTGGCGGCACGTATGCGCACCATATTTTCGTGATTCAATGGTTCGTAGTTGATGTTGCCGGTGACGTCCTGCTTTTCCAGCCCGCCGATGCGATGCTCCAGTCCAGGCGTTCCGGGAACCGCCCACGGCCGCGCCAGCGTCTGCGGATCGCGTTTGTACGGCAGAAATCCCTCGGGATTTTTCGCAAACGATACTTTGAAGTCGGGAATTTCCTTGAGGTCCGGAATGCGCCACGGTTCCGCGCCATTCGCGAGGTAGCCATCGGATAGCACGATCACGGGCACCATGTACTTTACCGCGATGCGGCAAGCTTCCAGCGCGACCCAAAAACAATCCGCGGGCGTTGCGGCCGCGATCACGGGGATCGGTGCTTCGGAATTTCGTCCAAACAGCGCTTGCAGCAGATCGGCCTGTTCCGTCTTCGTCGGCAGACCGGTTGAGGGCCCGCCACGTTGAATATTAAAAATTACCAGTGGCAATTCTATGGCGACCGCCAAGCCCAGCGCTTCCGTTTTGAGCGACATGCCGGGCCCAGACGTAGTAGTAATCGCCAAAGCGCCGGCATACGCGGCGCCAATTGCCGACGTAATCGCGGCGATTTCATCTTCCGCCTGAAAGGTCATCACGCCGAAATCTTTGTATTGCGAAAGCTCGTGGAGAATGTCCGACGCCGGTGTGATCGGATAGCTGCCTTGGAAAAGTCGCAGACCGGATTTTTGCGAAGCGGTAACCAATCCTAGCGCCAGCGCCTGGTTGCCGCTCAAATTGCGGTACAGTCCGGGCGTTAATTGCGCCGGAGGAATTTCATAGCTGATCTGAAACGCTTCGGTGGCTTCGCAGTAGGAATAACCGGCCTTCATTGCCAGCTTATTGGCTTCGGTCAGCAGCGGCTTGTTCTTAAATTTATCTTCGATCCAGCGCACCGTCGATTCCGTCGAGCGGTTGTACAGCCAGTAGCACATCCCCAGCGCGAAGAAATTTTTGCAGCGGTCCATGGACTTCGCGTCCAATCCAAGATGCTCCAGCGCGCGGCGAGTAAGACGCTCCAATTCCACAGGGAAAACGCGGAACTTGTCGAGCGAATGATCTTCCAGTGGATTCACGGTCATCTGCGCTTTGCGCAGATCGTTCTCCGTAAAACTATCGCTGTTGATGATCAAAATGCCGTTGGCTTTCAGGTCTGCGACGTTAACCTTAAGCGCAGCCGGATTCATCGCGATCAGGACGTCCACGGCGTCGCCGGGAGTGGACAATTCGTCTGACGAAAAATGTAACTGGAAACCGCTTACGCCAGGCAATGTTCCAGCAGGCGCGCGAATCTCGGCGGGATAGTCGGGAAATGTGCGGATGTCGTTGCCGTACAGCGCTACCGTGTTGGTGAACTGGCTGCCGGTTATTTGCATACCGTCGCCCGAGTCTCCGGCAAAGCGAATCACCGCCCGGTCGATCACTTCGCGCTTGTTTTTCGGCAGCGGTAATGTGGTTAGAGTGGACATGTTCCCAGTGCTTCGAGTTCTAGAGTGTCCATTTTACAAGCGCGTGCGCTTGCAGCGCTACAGGGGGACACAAAAAGAATACCACAGCGGCGAATTTGACATCAGTTTGGTCGGCGGTCGTTGCGCGGTATTTAACAGGTCGTTTTCGGAAACATTATTCTTCGTTTTTGGAATACCTCTCTAATAGCTGTCTCTTATACACATC
>CAXMLS010000739.1:0-3487 GCA_964194235.1 uncultured bacterium
AGATGTGTATAAGAGACAGTACCTGGATATTGCGACGCCTGCCCGGGGAAAACGAATGCGACTTTGCCCATTTTGCTTTTCCTATCTCGTACTGTCTGTCTTTGGCGCGGTTAGGCGCGTGCTCACCGAGCGGTCTGGGTGTACCGCAGCGGCGGAAAGCTCCTGCTCAATTTTGTCGTTCATCTGCGCGCGAGCCAGGCCCGCGGCTACGCGAATGGCGTTTTTCACAGCGTTGGCATTGGATCGCCCGTGCCCGATAACGCAGACTCCGCGCACGCCTAATAACGGTGCACCGCCGTATTCCGTGTAGTCGATGGTCTTCTTCAAGCCCTTCAATGCTCCGCGCGAAAATAAAAACCCGACCTGTGAAGCCAGCGAACTTTTAATGGACTTTTTCAGCAAGCCAAAAATTTCCAGCGCCAGGCCTTCGCAAATTTTTAGCGCGACGTTGCCGATGAACCCGTCGCACACGATCACGTCGACTACGCCGGAAAACAGATCGCCGCCTTCGACGTTGCCTACGAAATGCACCGGGCTTTTTTTCAACCGCGTGTACACTTCACGCGTCAATTCGTTACCTTTAATTTCTTCCTCGCCTACAGACAGCAATCCCACGCGCGGGCGACGATTGCCAAAGGTCGCGCGATAATATATTTCTCCCATTACCGCGAACTGCACCAGATGCTCGGGCTTGGAATCGACGTTTGCGCCGACGTCCAAGAGCACGGAGATGCCGCCCTTGGCGTTAGGAAACGGAGCGGCCAAAGCGACGCGGTCCACCGATTCCAACGTGCCCAGCAAAAATCGCGCTACGGTCATCACCGCGCCGGTATTGCCGGCGCTGACGAGGCCGTCCGCTTTCGCTTCCCGAACCAGCCGCGCCGCCACGTGCACGGAACTATCTTTTTTCCTGCGAAACGCCTGCGCCGGATGATCGTCCATGGTGATCACTTCGCTGGCGGGCACAATCTCGATGGGCAAATTCCCCGGTTCCTGCCTGGCGAGTTCATTGCGCAACGCGTTGGCCTGCCCGACCAGCATGATGCGCACGCCATATTCGCGTGCGGCTAGCACACTGCCCTCCACCTCGGGCCGGGGCGCGTGATCTCCGCCCATGGCGTCAACAGCGATCGTGATCATTGGATTTTCGTCCGCAGGTTACGGGAAAAAGGATCCTACGCCGGTTCTTGCGCGGCTTTTCCTTTGTATTGGCCGCAGTGGGGACAAATCTGGTGCGGTTGTTTCATTTCGTGGCAATTCGGGCACTTGGCAAACGCCGGCTTTTTTAGAAAGTCATTAGCTCGCCGCGTGCTGGTGCGCCGTTTCGAATGCCGACGTTTAGGGTTAGGCATAGCAATACTCCTCATTCCGCGCGCTGGCGGGGATTAGTTCGGGCTACTGCGCCCGGATTATTGTTTTTTCAGCCAGTCCTGCTTGAGGCGCACCAGCGGAGCCAAACGGGGGTCCGTCGCGTGAGTCTCACACCGGCACTCTTCGTGGTTCAGGTTTGCGCCGCAGTTCGGGCACAATCCACGGCAGTCGCTCTGGCAAATCACCTTCAGCGGCAATGCCAGCAGCACCTGCTCTTTCAATACGTCGGCCAGGAAAAGTCCTTCCCCTTCGAAAAATCCGATTTCGGTATCGTCGTCCTTCAGCCGATCTTCCTTTGGCTTGGCGTCCTTGGGCAACGGCGCGTAGAAAAGATCGAAAGCGCGATTCACTTCTTCAACAACCGGTTCCAGGCAGCGCGCGCACACCAGCTCGATTTTCGTTTCAAGTTGGCCCTCGATGCGAATCTGGCCTTCCAGCAACTCCGCCGTGGCGGTTACTTCCAGCGGATCGAGCTGCTTGATCTCCGCGGAGTGAAAATCGATGCTTCCCGGCGCGTAACTTCTGCGGATACGCAGCTTGCGGACGGCAAGGTCCTTGACGTCAAGGAACATGTCTTCAGCGCCTCCGGCGCGTAGGTTCATGCCTTATCATTATTGATTCGCACGCCGAGCAAGTCAAGGAAAGGCGCGGATTTGGGCTGAATTAAGAGAATTGTTTTAGTCACCACTGAGAGGGTAAAGGTCCAACTTTCAGTCTCTCAGGCAGGCTCCTGATATAGGCCGATGACGTTCCCGCCGGGGTCGCGAAATCTGGCGGTAATTTCTGGAGCGTCGGCGCCAATCGGCTGCACGACCTTGCCGCCGTTCGCAACGATCGATTCCAGGGTCGCGGCCACGCTGTCGACCATCACGGAAATCAGAAGGCCGGGTTCTGCCGCGGGCGGTCGACCCAGCACCCACGTACCACTTACTTGACCGGTAGAATCGTCGAACGCAATGCTGCCGTCGCCGCGTTGCCGGATTTGCCAGCCGAAAATCTCTTTATAAAAATGTGCGGAACGCGCAATGTCGGTCGCGGGAAATTCGATATAGCAGATTTTCCCGTTAGTCAGTGTAGGAGCCATTGAGCCACCTTCCGAAATTCAAGTCTAATGGAATCCCGATTCTAAATCGGTCTGCGCGTACGCAGCACTGTTTATTTCCGCGCAAAACAATAAGTAGGCCAACGGTTCCACGACCACTCAATCAAGCAGGAATTCAGGGGTGAGCCGCGAACTTCAGGGCAACAGTTTCACGATAGCCGGGTGGAGTTCCCATACCGTTGCAACTTGCGCGGATCCGCGCTGCAGACCAACCGCATTGTGATCAAAATCCTCAAACGCCAGTCCCACGACGTCCGCGGCCAAGCCTTGCGGCAGTTCGCCGCCATGCTCCGCGTCGAGCTGGAATCCATGTTGCGCCAACTGCGCCTGAATATTTTTTCGCGCACTGCAAAATTCGCTGTCCACAGGCGTTTCCACGATGATCCTGCGTGCTTTCTTATCTGGCGTTTGGGAAATCTCCAGGTGTACGTCGCAGTCCACAGCGTTGACGTTCACTTCCTGCACGAACGCCACAGCAATATGGAACACTTGCAATTCGACCCCGGTTCGGGGCGGGTCGATCGAACCGGGATCGGTTTGAGCCCAGGTATAAATGGTGTCTATGGTCGTCTCCGTGGGAGCGATCGTGGGAATAGGGACATGTTTCTCGGCGTGTCGGTAATCGGTAATGTCCGGTTCCAGGGGCGTGCACTTGCAGATATCCTGCGGCTGCACCTCCCCCACATTAATGCTTCCGCAGGATAAAGCCAGTCCTACCAATATAATCAATCCAGCCACGAGTGGAGCGGGTTTGAACGTCAATGTTTTGCCTCACTCCTTCTGATGCTCCACCAGGGCAATTTGGTGACCACGTTTTTGCGTTTCCTCACAAATTGCCATGAGTAATCGTCCCACAAAAAAGGATGGTTTCGCTAAAATTGTCATGGGACAATCGACGCAGCGATGAGATTCCTGCACCACAATTTTTCCTGGGTCCAGCGGCTATTCTCCGGCATGATGACGATGTTTCTCGTGCTGGCGTTGTGCAGCTCTGTTCCTGTCTCTTATACACAT